>JAGGZS010000188.1 GCA_021161885.1 bacterium | reverse complement strand
AATAGATAAAATATAGCAGTTTATTTCTTGTTTTTTCTTTTTAAACTATGAATATTTTTTATGCGGGCTGTAGTTTCGTTTTTCCAGTTTGATTCAGGCGCCATTTTCAATGCTAACTCATAATATTTTAATGCGGTATCCAGATCGCCTTTTTCCTGAAAACAAATGCCTATACTTGTGTAGGCGTAAGGATGATGCGGATTAAGCTTTATAGCCTTTTTAAGCAGATTTATCGCTTTATCATATTGAATCCGTACGCGTAAAAGGTCGCCTAAATTAAATACTGCGAATGTATAATTCGGGTCCAATTCAATAGCGGCATTGAACTCTTTCAACGCTTCATTGAGTTTACCCATTCTTCTTAAAGTAGTTCCGTAATTATTATGATACTCAGGACTGTCAGGTTCAAGTTCAATCGCCTTTTTAAACATTTTTACAGCACCGGAATAATCGCCTTTATGGGAATAGGTATTTGCCAAATTAAAATATATTTCCGACATATCCGGCGCGCGGTTAAGCGCTTCTTCATAATAATAATCGGCAAGCTCAAGGTCTCTTTCCATATAAAACATATTACCGAGATTAATATAGGAATAAGTTAAATTCGGATCAAGCTCAAGAGACTTTTTGTACGACTCTTGTGCTTTTTTATTTTTATATATGGATTCATAAATAACCCCCCTTTGAAAATAAGACAGGGCAAAATCAGGGTTGCTGTCTATAGATAATGTTATGGCGTCAAGGGCGTCATAAAAACGACCTGTTTTATAGTAAGCTGAACTTAAATTGTATAATGCAATATATTGGTTTGGATCTTTTTCCAGAACAGCCTGCAATACGGGTATTGCTTTTTCCGGTTGTCCCTGATCAATTAGTTGTTTGCCTAAATTTATTTGATCTGACATCTTTTGCAGTTGAGGGTCAAGAGGTTGTTCTTTTTCAGATGTCGCTAAGCCGGAATTATCTTTAATTTTCGGATTTTCTTGGGAATAAAGAGAGTTCAGAGAAAATAAGAAAGTTACAATAGAAAACATAATCAACCCGTTTCTAATTAATTTAATATTCATAATCATAACCTTTGTAAAAAAGTTTATACTTGTTCCTGTGTTATTTTCATTGAGCAGTAATCTCCGCACATAGAACAGACTTTTTTGTCGGCTCCGTTACAGTCATCTTTTTTTTCACGTGTTTTTTTCGGATCTATCGACAGTTCAAACTCCCGTTCCCAGTCGAATTCAACCCTTGCTTTTGACATTAACGTATCCCATTGGCGCGCACCGTGTTTGTTTAACGCCAAATCAGCGGCATGAGCGGCTATTCTCGAAGCTATCACACCGTCTTTCACATCTTGTTTATCCGGTAACCCAAGATGTTCTCTTGGAGTTACGTAACATAAAAACGATGCTCCGTAAAAAGCGGCAATAGTCGCGCCTACAGCTCCGCAGATATGGTCATAGCCGGGGGCTATATCTGTTACTAAAGGACCTAATACGTAAAAAGGTGTTGAACCCGCGTATTTTTTTTTCAGTTCCATATTTTCTTTAATTTGATGAAGCGGGATATGTCCTGGTCCTTCAATCATCACCTGCACCCCTTTTTCTCGTGCCCGCTGCGCGAGAGTGCCGAGCACTTTAAGCTCAGCAAGCTGGGCTTCATCTGTGGCATCGTCTATGCACCCGGGACGCAGCCCATCGCCGAGGCTTAGTGTTACATCGTATTGCCTGCATATATCTAAAATTTTGTCGTAATGCACATACAGCGGATTTTCCTGTTTTGTCCGTTTCATATAACTTACAAGATAAGCGCCGCCCCGGCTGACAACGCCCATAAGCCTTTTATTTATATAAGGGATATGCTCAAGTTTAACTCCGGAATGAATTGTGAAAAAATCCACTCCCTGTTTTGCTTGTGCCGTCAGTATATCAAAAAATTTTTCTATTTGAAAATCGGCTTTATAATGAACCATAGATTCATAAATAGGCACAGTCCCTATAGGGCGGTTTGTTTTTTCGATTAATTTTTCGCGGATATAAGATAAATCGCCGCCTGTGCTTAAATCCATTACAGCGTCCGCTCCTGCTTCAAGCAGAACCTCAAGTTTTTCAAATTCCCGTTCAGGATCGGGGTATCCCTGAGAAGTGCCTATGTTGGCGTTGACTTTTGTTTTCAGCGGTTCGCCGATACCAATAGGTTTAATATTTTTATGGTTAATATTTTTTGGTATTACAACAGTACCGTCGGCAATAAATTTTCTTATTTCCTCGCCGGTAAACCCCTCTACAGCCGCGACCATACTCATTTCAGCCGTGGTTTTGCCTGCTCTGGCGAATTCCAACTGTGTTATCATATCGGTATTACTCCTTGTTATTTTTTTTTGGTAATGTTATGTTAAGATGAAACGGTTTTCGTTTTAAGCTGTAATCTTTAGGTTCTTTAAATTGAACTAACTTGTCGAGTCGTCCTAATTTTTTAAGCCGTTCATAAATAGATACCCATACGCATTCATTCTCTGGATTGACCTCGCATTTTCCGTTTTTTGCCCCGCCGCACGGACCGTTTAGCAACCCTTTGGCGCAACGTGTTACCGGACAAATTCCGCCTGTCTTGTTTAATACGCATTGTCCGCACATAGAGCAGGTTTCTGAAAATTTACCGAACCTGTGCACGTTACCAAGAAATAAGGTGTCAAGCGCCGAGTAAACCTCTTTATCTTCATAAAACGATACCACTGCCTGCACGCCTGCCCCGCAAGAGAACACCATTATACAGCCGGATTTATCTATGTCTTGTTTATGTGCTATAAGTTCTTTACGTGTAAGAAGGTGATGGCATGTTTCCTTAGGTATGCAGTATCCGGTAATAGTTTTATTGTGTTCTTCAAGAACTTTTTTTATTTCAATAATATCTTCTTCCCCGCCGGTATGGCACGCGGCAGCGCAACTGCCGCATCCGATAAGGAAAACGCATTGGTGCTCTTTGAGGACATCAAACAAATTATCAAGTTGTTTAGCTGTTGTTATAATCATTTGGTTTTTTTACTATAATCTATTTTTAATGCGTTAGTTACTATATTGTCAGCTATAAAAGCCTGCGGACATTCATAGTCTATATAAGTCAATAAAAAACTGTTATCCTTGTTGCCGAGAGAATAATTAAACAATTTTTCGATAACAGGCGGTTTTGTAATTGCCTCGCATAGCTTTGACTCGCAAGAAGAATCTTTATTCAACTCCGGCATAGAATTTAGTTTAACCGATTTATTGTCAGGTTTAAATAAATCAAGCTGATATTGGTTCATATTATTTATCGCCTTTTCCATATAATTAATTAAACATTTAGAGCCTGAAAAAGTCAAGATTAATCGCCGTGAATTCCATTGCGTATTAATCTTAAAAAAAAGTAAAAAAGTTATTGAAACCGCATTTTGTTGTGGTATTATAAAAAGCATAACACAAGATATAGTTTTTTTCGGTGCCTCATTTGTGAGGATAACAGGGAAGAGACAGCAGGGTAAACCTGCAAGTCCGCGGACCCGCCGCTGTATCCGGTAACGAAAGCTGATTATGCCACTTGAATATATCTGGGAAGGCAGCAGCAAGTAGATTATAACCCGAGAGCCAGAAGACCTACCGGAAAAATACGGGTATTAACCTCGGGGAGCGGATTAATGCCTAATCATAAGGGATATAAAACGGTTATCTCACCATCACAAAAAATGGTGAGATTTTTTTTATCCTTAAAACATCAAAAAAAAGAAAAAATCCCCGCCAAACATATTAAGCTATAAGAAAGGATTTTTTTATGACGACTTCTCTTCTTAACCCATTTAAAAAACAAGATACTGCCGTTATGCCCAAAGCAGTAAGTAAACGCAACGGCAGAATCGAAAATTTTAATATAGACAGGATAACAAACGCGCTCTTTGCCGCATTTGAAAGCGTCGGGCAAAATAATATGGATAATGCTCGGCTTTGCGCACATAAAACTATAAGTATCTTAAATGAAACAAGAAATAATGCGCCGTCTGTTGATCAAATAAATGAAATAAATATAAAATCGTTAGAAAAACTCGGGTTTAGCGATGTCGCTCGGTCGTATGCGAAATATTCTAAAGACCGGACAAGAATACGGGTGCTTGGAGCGCAGCAAGGCAAAGGGTCAACCGATGGATTCCTTATGGTTACTTCCATTACCGAAGAAACCGCTCAGCCGTGGAACAGGCAACGGATTATCGTATCGTTAATAAACGAGGCGGATATAGATTTGCAAACCGCGGAACGAATCGCAAAAGACGTGGAAAATAAAATTATTTTATCTAAATTCTCTTTCGTAACAACTCAACTGATAAGGGAAATAGCACATACTGAAATTTTGAGAAGAAATCTTCAGCCCGAGTCGGAAAAATACCGTAATTTTTCTATACCGCGATACGATCTTGAAGAAATTTTGTTCGTAAAGAATAAAGAGAACAGCAATATTCAGATAAATAATCCCGAAGCTGTAAATTTTACTATATCAGGACGAATCGGCAAAGAGTACGCATTAAGCGCTATATTTTCAAAAGAGATAGCCGATGCTCATACAAGCGGAGCTATACATATACACGATCTCGATCTGCCTGCTCGGGTTTATTGTTCCGCTCATTCGCTGGAGTATATAAAAAAATACGGGCTGACTATAGATAATCTCCAGACCGCGTCAGGCCCCGCCAAACATACGGAAACATTGACAGGGCATATAAACACTTTTTTTGCCGCTATACAGACATTTTACGCGGGCGCACTTGGTCTTGGCTACATCAATATATTTTATGCTCCGCTTATTCAAGCCGATCTTGAACAAATGGCGAGCGAAAAACTTAATACCTTGTTGGATAATTTTAATAAAATGAAAACACAGGCGTCAAATAAAGATGTTATCGCCGCTGTCAATGAACAAACAAAATCTTTAATAAAACAGTTTGAAACAAATTCTTTGTTTTTACTTTCCGATGAGGAAATAGACGGATTTATGCTACAGCGTGGACAAGAACTTATTTTCGCTGCTTCGCAAAACGCTTTTTCCAGAGGCGGACAAACTCTTTTTATCGATTTTAACGTGCATACCGGAGTCCCGCGTTATCTATCAGATACATTAGCCGTTGAACCCAGCGGAAAATATGCTGTTTGGCGAAAGGGGAAAAAAATCTGTCTGAAAGAACGCAGGCTTGATGAAAAAACACTGGCAGGGTATCCGTTAATGGAGCTTATCGACCCTCAAACCGATAAAACGGTTATGCTTGAAAAAATCGTAACCGACCCTCACGGCGGAACATCGGTTATCCAGCAATGGTATTTGAATAAAGGCGAAAAACCAGTAACTTACGGCGATTACGATAATCTTGCAAAGAGATTTGCCTTAAACCTGCTCAAAGTATGGCAGAAAGGCGATAAGAATAGTCAGCCGTTTTCGTTTCCGAAATGCGACCTGCACATCAATGAAGATACATTCAGCGATCCTGAACAGAGGCAAATACTCAGGTTTGCATCGCAAGTAGCAAGCGAAAACGGATCACCTTATTTTATATTCGACAGAGATGAAGTCTCGCTTGCCGCCTGCTGTAGACTACGTACAGCCATAACCGATAATTATGTGCTTAAACATCCTGAGTCAATAAGGTTTTGCGGGTTCCAAAACGTAACTATAAACCTTCCTCAAACGGCTTACCGGGCAGCTCGAGAAGGTAATAAAACATTGGACGGGTTTATTGATGAACTGGATAAAACGCTTTTGATCGCCGTAAATGCCCATTTGCAAAAAAGGGATTTTATAAAAAAACTTCAAAAACCCGGTTCACCACAATGGTTGCCCGGTAAACCTGCTCTGGACGGAGTCCCTTACATAGATATTGATAAAGCTACTTATATAATAGGCATAATTGGATTAAATGAAGTGGTGCAGTTTTTTACAGGCAAAGAACTGCATGAACAAAATAATGATGAATTTACCGATTTTTCATTGAAAATAATTGCTCGTCTTTACACCAAAGTTAAAGAATACGAAAAAAAGTTAGGACTTAAATTTTCTATTGAAGAAAGTCCCGCTGAGTCGGCAACCCGCAGGATGAGTAAAATCGACAGATTTTATTATCCTGAATCCGTATCCCTCATTAAAGGCGATTTGGACACGGACAGAACATACTATACCAATTCCATCCACATTCGTCCTGACGCGCCCGTTGACCTGATAAGCCGTATTGAGCTGCAAAGCAAATTTCATCCGGCAATAGAATCCGGCGCTATAATCCATGCTTTCATAGGTGAGGAAAAACCTAACCCTAACGCCTTATTTAGTCTTGTTAAACATACGTTTGAAAAAACCCAGTCCGCCCAATTGACAATAAGTCCTGAGTTTACCGTTTGCCGTAAATGCTGTACAACCCATCGCGGGCTGAAAACATCGTGTCCATCGTGTAATAACAGCGATAAAAATTCTCTTAAATCTATGACCAGAATCGTAGGTTATTTCAGTTTTATTGATAACTGGAATCCGTCTAAACAGGCGGAATTGCAAGACAGGGCTAAAGGCGTTTATTTTGTATCAAATAAATCAGCAAAACTTTATGCGGCACCGTCATTACGTAATCCCAAAAACGCAATTACCGCTTTGGTATTCGGCAAATCCGATTGCTTGTTATGTAAAGATTTAACCGCGGTTTACGCGTTTAAAAAGACGGCAAAACAATTCGGTAAAAATTTTGCCGTAAAAAGCTGTGATGTGCAAACTGTAGAGGGACTTACTTTAGCTATGCTCGGCGATGTAAATTTATCCGCATTGCCGAATTTAATTATCTTAGATGAAAAATCAAAAATTATTTACAAGGGAGAAACCAAATACATTGACGGCAATCCTGTGAAAATAAATTTGAAAGATGCGCAAAACAGAATGAAAAAATATTTAACAAATAATTTAGCGCAATGATAATAGCGGATTTACAACCCAGCTCATTTATCGATTATCCCGATAAAATATCGGTTGTACTGTTTACGAGGGGATGTAATTTTAAATGTCCGGCTTGCCACGCTAAAAAAATTCTTGATACCGACAATAATAATATTGAGGTAGATTCCTTATGGGAATATCTGAAAAACCGCAGGATATGGGCTGATGCCGTAGTCCTGTGCGGAGGCGAGCCTACTTTGCAGGCGGATATACTTGAGTTCTCAATGGAACTTAAACGCATAGGATACTGCGTGAAACTCGATACCAACGGGAGCAGACCCGATGTATTAGATCGGCTTATTACAAAACAAGCTATTGATTACGCGGCTATGGATATCAAAGCCCCGCCTCACCTTTACAGTAATGTGTGCGGTGTTGAAATTGATCTGAAAAAAATAGAAAACAGTTTGAGCATATTAAGCCGATTCAATAATTATGAGCTGCGCACTACATTAGCGCCTTTTTACGGTGAAAATAAAAAATCTATAAGGTTCCTTGATGAAATAGATATGGTATCTGCGGCAAACTGGGTAAAAACCGTATCCGGTAAAACATCGCACAGGTATTTTATTCAGAGATTTATTTCCCGCCAAGGCGGGCTTCTTGACCCCAAAATGGAACAGTTCGCAGAGGCTCCAGATAACCTGATCAAAAAAGTTTATTATGAAGTAAGAAAAATATTGCCTAATTGCTTTATCAGGTAAAAAGATTTTCTATACGATGGAAAAATAGAAATTGATAATATCGGCAAAATAAAAACGAAGCAGAGATTTTATGTGGTTTTAAGGGGCAAATACATGATCCAAACATATAAAACCAAACCTTCAGATTTACAAATCCCATTATTCTTATAATGGGGTTGTTGCAAAAGTGGGGTTGTTGCAAAAGTATAGGGAAAATTTCTAAATTTCTGAAAAGTTGATTGATTTTTTAAAAATTATGTTTTT
>JAGGZS010000062.1 GCA_021161885.1 bacterium | reverse complement strand
TTTCTCAAGTTTAAACATAAAAGCAACTTTTTTTGTTCTCGGCTGGATTGCGGAAAAAGTGCCGTCTGTAGTAAAAGAGATTGCTTCAAAAGGTCATGAGATAGCCTCGCACGGTTACCATCATCAGCTTGTTTACAACTTAACTGATAATGAATTTATCAACGATATCAAAAAAACAAAAAAACTGTTGGAACAAATTTCAGGACAAGAGGTTATCGGTTATCGAGCGCCTAGTTACTCAATCACGAAAAAAAGTTTCTGGGCATTATCGGCATTGTATGAAAACGGGTATTGTTACGACAGTAGTATCTTCCCTATTCATCACCATAGGTACGGAATACCGGAGTTTTGCCGGTTTCCGACAACCATAAATTTAGGTAACGGAAAAATTATAAAAGAGTATCCGATTTCTACTGTCCGATTTCTAAATAAAAATTTTCCGGTTGGCGGCGGCGCTTACGCAAGATTGTTTCCTCTTCAATTTACATTAAGAGCATTAAATTATATTAATACACGGGAACATCAACCTTTTGTCTTTTATTTTCATCCGTGGGAGATTGATCCAGACCAGCCTAAAATGAAATGCGGTTTGTTCACTCGTCTGCGCCACTACGGTAATATAGGCAGGATGGAAAATAAGCTGAAAAAAATCTGTGGAAAATTTAAGTTTTCACCATTAAAGGAATTATGAAAAATTGTTTTATTATTTTTTCCGATGATTGGGGAGTCCATCCATCAAGCTGCCAGCACTTGTTTAAACATATCGCTAAGGACAACAATGTCTTATGGGTAAACACTATAATGCGTCTTCCGGCATTAAAGATATCGGAAATCAAAAAAATTTTTCAAAAAGTATTCAAAATCAACAGGAAGATTTCGTCCGACGATAATTTAATACTTCATCTGCGCACTGTCCGTCCGTTTATGTTCCCGATATTTAATCCGTTTTTCAGAAAAATAAATAAGCTGTTACTGACATATCAATTAAAAAAATTATTGAATAAGATAAATTTTCACGATCCAGTGTTTGTAACTACTTTACCGATTGCAGCTGACATAGTATCAACATTAGATGTTAAAAAAATTATTTATTACTGTGTTGACGAATTTTCTCAGTGGCCTGGGCACAATAAAAAATATATGCGGGATATGGAAAAGCTACTTATAAAATCTTCCGATGTAGTCATTACCACCTCAAAAACTCTATATGACTCAAAAAAAGATTTTTCTAAAAAAATTTATCATTTGCCTCATGGAGCGGATATCAGTCATTTTAAACCTCGATTAAATATTAAAAAAACAGCATTTCCTCATCCGTTATTAGGTTACTACGGTCTTTTTGACGAACGAAACGATTTGGATTTATTAGAAAAAATATTAAAAAGAGAACCAAATTGGAACATTATTATTATCGGCGAGGTAAGGATAGACATATCCGCACTGAAAAAATATCCGAATATTATTTTTTACGGCAAAGTTTCCTACGAAAATCTTCCTGATATTGTCAGTAATTTTGATATTTGTAGTTTACCATACCTGATAAATGAGTTAACCGTTAATATTAATCCATTAAAATTTATGGAATATCTATCTACCCATATCCCAATCGTTACAACCGCGTTGCCTGATTTAAAGAAATATTCGCCTTATATTGGCTGGGCGCGTAATTTTAATGAATTTATGAAGCAAGTAAAAAAATTTTTAAATGAAAACAAAGATAATCGTAAAGAAAGATTAGAAAAAACTCGATTATACCTAATAGACCAATCGTGGGAAGAAAAAACCGGAAATTTTTTAAAATATATTAACTCATAAATTGTAACCAAAAGGTTTATAGATATGATAACCATAAAACATTATACAAAAGAAATAGCATCTCAATGGAATGAGTATGTAGATAAAACCGCGAAAAGTGTTTGCTATCAGACTATTGAGTGGAAAGCCATTATTGAAAAATCATGCCGTCTAAAATCTTTTTATTTATATGCTGTTGATGAAAACAATAAAATTTGCGGAATTTTGCCTTTGTTTCTTTCAAAAAGCAGATTGTTCGGGACATACATAACTTCAATCCCGTACTTTAATTACGGCGGTATCTTAGCTGACACAAATAAAATAGCCGAATTATTATTTCAGGAATCAGTAAAAATAGCTAACGAACAAAAGGCATCGCATATTGAGTTGAGACATATTCAAAATAATTTTTTGCCTGACCAACCGACAAAAACCCACAAAATCAGGATGTTATTATCTTTGCCCTCTACCGCGGATGAACTATGGACAGGTTTCAAATCAAAATTACGCAGTCAAATAAAACGCGCTCAACGTGAAAATATGGATATTCGTTTAGGCGGAATCGAACTAATTGGCGATTTCTATAAAGTTTTTTCGAGAAATATGCGTGATCTCGGCACACCGGTTTGGTCAAAAAAATTATTTGTCGAAATCTTTAATGAACTTAACGATAAAGCCCGTTTCAGTTGTGTTTATTTTCAGAATAAACCTGTTGCCTGCGGTTTAGTTATCGGTTTTAAGAATTGTTTAGAAATCCCTTTCGCGTCATCGTTGCGCAAATACAATAGGTTGAGCCCAAATATGCTGTTATACTGGAGTATACTTAAATTCGCGTGCGACAGCGGATATGATACCTTTGATTTCGGGCGGTCATCGTCTGACAGCAATACGTTCAGGTTTAAACAGCAGTGGGGCGCTCAACCCGAAACACTGCACTGGCAGTATTGGCTTCCTGAAGGCGAATCACTGCCTGAGATTAATCCACAGAACCCGAAGTATGCTTTCGCAATATCTATGTGGCAAAAACTTCCAGTATCTATCGCGAATGTTATCGGTCCTAAAATTTCAAGGATGCTGCCATGAATATTTTGTTTCTCGCACATAGAATACCGTATCCCCCTAATAAAGGTGATAAAATAAGAGCGTTTCATGAAATATCTTACCTAAACAAGAATCATAATGTGGATTTATGCACTTTAATTGACGATAAAAACGATTTTCAATATGTTGAAACTTTAAGAAAACATTGTCGTAATCTTGAATATTGTGTTATCAATTCCAAACTAAAAAAGATATTCAGCCTATTTTCCGTTTTAACTTGTAATAAAACTTGTACTGAAAAATATTTTTGGAGCCCAAGCCTATTTTTGAAATGCAAAAAATTAATATTAAAAAACAAATATGACATAATTTTTATTTATTGTTCATCCATGGCAAAATATGTTCAACATTATTCTGATAAAATACCTTGTGTAATAGATTTTGTAGATATAGATTCCAATAAATGGCTCCAGTACAGCAAATTCGCTAAATTTCCTTTAAATTTCCTTTATTCTTTGGAATCGAAAAAATTAGCTGTTCTTGAGAAAACAATTTTATCATGGGTTAAAGCGTCTTTTCTGGTTACCGAGCGTGAAGTAATTTTTTTCGCGGGCTTAAACAGTAAAAATAATATTTACGCAATCCCAAACGGTATAGATAACAAATTTTTTGATCCTTCAAAAACTTCTGATTTATCGAATTTACAGACGCAACCGTATATTTGTTTTACAGGGGCGATGGATTATTTTCCTAATGAAGACGGAGTTGTTTTTTTTGCTGAAAAAATTTTTCCGCGCATATCCGAAAAATATCCTAAACTTAAATTTTTTATCGTCGGACGAAACCCTGCCGCTGCTGTTGAAAAACTTACGGTTAATCCCAATATCATTGTAACTGGTTCAGTAGACGATATACGTCCGTATCTTAAACAGGCAAAACTCGCGGTTATTCCATTACGAATGGCAAGAGGAATCCAGAATAAAATCCTTGAGTCCGTATCTATGGGGCTTCCTGTTGTAACCACATCTATCGCCTATGAGGGGCTGAATTTAAAGAAAGGGCTGGACATTATCGTTGAAGATGATCCGCTAAAATTCGCCGATCAGGTTATATCTCTACTTCAAGATAAAAACAAACGAAAACAAATAAGTTTAAACGCTAAACAATGTTTGATGAAAAGTTATGGTTGGAACGCGAATTTAAAAAAGATGGAAGAAATCCTGCTCAAGTCGGCAAAAAAATAATGCCGAAGGCGGGACTTGAACCCGCATGAGCGTACACTCACTAGACCCTGAACCTAGCGCGTCTGCCAATTCCGCCACTTCGGCATA
>JAGGZS010000083.1 GCA_021161885.1 bacterium | reverse complement strand
TTCCAGATAATTCCTTAACGAATTAAGGTTCTGGGAAGATGTTTTTTTATCATTTTTTATAATTGATTGTATCTTATGATTTGTCAGCAGTTCGGTTTCCTTAATATTTTCCCGCTGGGAAATTTCTTTTATCAGCTCGATTATTTGCCTGAATTTATTGGTGCTAGGGCGTAAGCTGTCCAATATTTTTATAAGCTCATCCCAAACCGGTTTATCCATCATTTTAAAAACAAAAATTTTTTCCGGCTCAATATTTAAAGAGAATAGATTTTTTCGCTGGCTATTTGAAAATTTTTTTATAAACAAAAGGTTATCAAGTATATTTTTATTTGGGTTGTATCCAAAAATAGGCAGGTAAACCGATTCCGCCTCGGTTTTATTTATCCCGAACCGGTCAATGAGTTTATTAAGGATTGTAGAAATTTCAAAAATATTTAAGCTGCGCTGGGATAAGGTGTCTGAAACAGCAAAAGCGAAAGATTCTTTATCGTTTTCGGATGTAATTATAGCCGGAATATGTTTATAGTTAAGTTTTTTTGCGATTAAAGTTCTCCTGAATCCGCAAATTATCTGGAATTTTTTTAATCTTTTTTTTACGATTATCGGATAGATTAAGCCATGCTCGGTTATAGATTTTTCCAGAACGGCATTTTCGTCAGGATAAGAAAATCGAAATAAATCGTCGTTTAAATTTATATCAGATAAATTTATATCAAATAAATTATTATTAAAAATCATTAAACAAAAAACTCCAGTTGTTTGTTTGTGTTAATCATTAAACTCAAATAAACCGAAAATTGCGCGTATTTTTTGCGTTTAAGGCATCCGCCCGCTACGACAGCGCATTTTTGCGTAAATGTCCGCAAAGCTTGTTTGCGTTGAACATCATTTAGTATAGCAGTATTTAGCAGATTGTAAATTGATTTTACTCTGAACCGGTCATTTCCCCAAAATTTTATGGATAATTGGTCGCTGT
The DNA here is from genome assembly GCA_021161885.1 of bacterium. Classification (GTDB taxonomy): domain Bacteria; phylum Auribacterota; class Auribacteria; order Auribacterales; family Auribacteraceae; genus JAGGZS01. The sequence goes on along the minus strand of JAGGZS010000083.1, from coordinate 3,957 downwards.
GCCCGCCGTGTTTTATGATTAAAGGTTCTTCAATTAACAATACCGGATATTTTGCAGTGATTTTAAGCCAGAAATCATAATCTTCGCAAACAGTTAAAGCAGGGTCAAATCCGCCTGACTGCTCAAAAAGATTTTTTCTTAAAAGAACTGTAGAACAACCTATAAAACAATCTGAAAGGCATTTATCGAATACAAATCCTGAGAATTTTTTTAATGCTTTTTTATGTGTGAATGGCTTGCCGTTGCGAATCCATTGTTCACCGGTATAACATATATGGTAACTGTTATTTTTAGATAATGAGTTAATTTGTTTTTCAAGTTTGTGTTTAACCCATTGGTCGTCGGAATCGAGAAAGGCTATATAGTCGTATTGAGCGAGGGACACACCTGTATTTCTGGCTGTGCTTACTCCGCCGTGAGGTATTCGGATAAATTTTATTCTGCTGTCATTATATTTACCGGCAATTTCGGCAGGATTATCAGTTGAGCCGTCGTCAATAATAATCAACTCAAATTTTTTATAGGATTGATTTAAAACCGAGTCAACGGCTCTTGGAAGCAGTTTTCGTCTGTTGTAAACGGGAATAATAATACTTACTAACGGGTTCATTTTTTTATATTTTTTTGGTTGTATTTTTTTATCATTGCTTAACTGTATTATGTAAATTAAATAAATACCATTTTTTTTGACAGCAAAACAATAAAGTTCTTTTAAATAAATAAAAAAGCATTATAATAGTAAAATTTTAAAATAGTTGCAGTGTACAAATAAGTAAAAATGTATAATGGAGATTACCATGGTTTTTGATGAAAAAACAGGATTAGCGATAGGCGATCCTAAGGAAGTAATATTTCCTGATGTTAAACCTATACGTAGAGAAGAGAAAGAGGAATTTCTTAAAAATTCAATTTTTTCGGTTTCTGGATGGCGGCGGGTTTTTGCGGCGGACGGCGGCGAGCAAAGCAGTAACCCCGAAATAAATATTTTAGAGAAAATTATGGTTGGAGGCGCTGCTCGTTTATTCGCTAAATTTGCCGGCAAGATTTATAAAGGCAAAAAACCTTCTATTGTTATAGGATTGGATTCAAGATATACCGGTCCGCAAATAGGGCTTGTAATGATAAGGGCTTTTTTAGCTTATGGGTGTGATGTCCGTTATATTTTTATCGCCTCCGCTCCTGAGATTATGGCATACACAAAAACATTACGGTATATAGACGGGTTTATGTATGTCTCTGCCAGCCATAATCCTATAGGGCACAACGGATTGAAGTTTGGCTTTGATGACGGCGCGGTACTTGGTAAAAAAGACGCGCAGCCGTTAATTGATGAGTTTAAAAACAGGTTGTTGGACGATACGTGGATAATAACATTAATGAACGATATTAATGCGGTTCCGTCTTCAGCGGTTGAAAAAGTTTTTAGTGAGATATCTAATTATAAACATGGCGCATTAAAAAAATATACCGCTTTCACTAATCATGTGATAATAGGCATTGACAACCCTGCGCTTGAACAGGAAATGATGTATAATATAAGGAAGAAGATAGATAAGAGAAAAATCGGTGTAGTCGCTGAAATGAATGGATCGGCAAGGGCGGTGTCCATAGATGTTGATTTTTTTACTTCTTTGGGGATAGAAGTAACCGCGCTTAATGATAAACCGCGACAGTTTGTCCACAGAATTGTGCCTGAAGGAAAATCTCTTGATTTAGCGTGTAAGGAATTACAGCGAATTGCGGCTGAAAACAAAAATTACAAGCTCGCTTATGTTCCCGATTGCGACGGCGACAGGGGAAATATTGTAATTCTTGACGATGAAGGCAAATCTTATGTCTTGCAGGCTCAAGAGGTTTTCGCGCTTAGTGTGCTGTCTGAAATGGCGTATCTTGTTTATTCAGGCATATTAAAATATGATGATGGCGGCAAATTGATAAATAAGGCCGCTGTTGTCGTAAACGGTCCTACTTCAGGTAGAATAGAACAAATAGCATCCGCGTTCGGCGTTGAGGTGTTTAGGGCGGAAGTGGGCGAGGTAAACGTTGTTTCGTTAGCGTTACAGAAAAAGAAGGAAGGATATATTGTAAGAATAGTCGGCGAAGGCAGTAACGGAGGCAATATAACATTGCCCAGTACCGTTAGGGACCCTATAAACACAGTATTTGCTTTTGTGAAAATGCTTGTCCTTACTTCAGAAGACGCTAAACCCGGACTTTTCGAAATATGGTGCGCTAAATCGGGGCGGAAAAATAAATATAAAGAACAATTTGAACTGATTGATGTTATAAAATCAATGCCTGAATATGTAACTACAAGCGCTTTTGAGGATAAGGCTGTTGTGTCTATTAAAACCGATAATCACATTGTTTTAAAAGAAAATTATGAAAAAGTGCTTATACGCCAATTGGCTGAACGAAAAGAAGAGCTTAACAGTAAACTTGGCATTATATCTTATCGGGTGGTCAATTATGAAGGCGTTATAACCCGTGAAGGCATAGGTAACAGGACAGGCGACCAGCGCGGCGGGTTTAAAGTGCTCTTTTCCGACCGTAAAGGCAGGGAAATAGGTTTTATCTGGATGAGAGGGTCTGGAACAGAACCGGTATTCAGGGTGCTCGCCGATATTCAAGGGTCGGATGAGTCGTTAGAAAAATATCTGCTTAACTGGCATGTGAACATGATTAAAGAAGCTGACAATATGTAATTAGGGAAAAAATATTTTTTGCGTTAAATGATTTTTTTGCCTTTAAGGAAAACATTTTTTATATTAAGTTCCTTGTCAAGAATAAGCAGGTCGGCGTCATACCCTTCTTCTATTGAACCGAGATATTTTTGCAGCCCGAGCAGTCGCGCGGGTGTGGTACTTGCCATATGGATTGCCTGAAGAAAAGAAACGTCTCCGAAAGCCAGTATGTTTTTTAAAGAATCGAGCATAGTCAAAGCAGTGCTTGCCAGTGTTCCGTCTTTAGACCTTACAGCGCCGTTTTTATAATTTATGGTTTCAAAAGTTCCCAGTTTATATTCGCCGTAAGGCATACCCGCCGCCCTCATCGCGTCAGTAACAAGATAACTGTTTTGGGCTCCTTTAAGCATAACAATCAATTTTACTATTAATGGATGCAGATGGATCCCGTCGCAGATTATCTGGGCGGATAAAAGTTCGTCCATAAGAGCCGCTCCGACAGCCCCCGGTTCCCTATGGTGAAGCTGGGGCATAGCGTTAAATATATGTGTTACCGATGAAGCCCCGAAATTAACGGCTTTTCTTATCTGTTCGTAATCGGCTTTGGTGTGTCCTATTGATGTAACAATACCGTTTTGGGCGCAAAAGCTGATAAGTTCTAATCCGTCTTTTAGTTCAGGGGCTAAGGTGATCATTCTTATAGTATCGCCTGAAAGTTCTATCCATTTTTTCAGCAGCTCAATATCAGGATCGAGAAAAGAATTTGAGGGATACATTCCGCAGTAATCAGGGTTGAGAAAAGGTCCTTCAAGATGAATGCCTAATATGGATTCATTAAATTCCATAGTTTTTCTAATATTATTTATTTGCTGTTCTATAGATTTTTTGCCGTATTCGCAGAAAGTAGTTAATAAAAGTCCGGTCGTGCCGTTTTGTAAATGAAGTTTGGTTATTTTGTCGATATCAGTTTCGTTGTCGTCGGTTACATCCGCTCCGCCTCCTCCGTGAATATGCAAATCAATAAACCCCGGGATAAGTACGGATTCGAAAGAATCAATACGGGTGTAATCTTTGTCGTAAAGGTAACTTTGCGGCAGTTCATTTAAGTTATAAATACGGTGTATTTTAGTGCCTTTAATTACAAGGGTGCCGTTTTCTATTATTTCAAACGGTTTATAAATATCGATATTTTCAATTATATAATTCATATAAGGGTAGAATGGTTAGAATTATTTGTTTATGTTGTAGGCATAATAAACAGTCGAAGTATAAT
>JAGGZS010000049.1 GCA_021161885.1 bacterium | reverse complement strand
GTTATATACCATTACCGTTAGATAGAGCTTCACGGCTAAAATCAAGAAGAGATGAGTCTAAATCAACAAGTATTTTAATAATGTCAATATTTTCTTTTGTTTGCATAAGTTTATCAAAAATACCCGGAATTTTGAAAAGACGGCCTAATTTCGCGAGTAACCTAAGGTGAACTGCTTCGTTAGTCGCGCATGAAACAAAAAACAGATGGGTTTTTGAATTATCTAAAGACTCAAAGGATACCCCTTTTTTTGAGCGACCTAACAAAATAACAGGCGATGAAAATAATCCTTCAACAGGGTACCTTGGATGAGGTATAGCAAAACCGTTGTTCAGTGCGGTTGACATAAGGTTCTCCCGACTTTTCATTCGCGCGTAAAATTCAGTATTTTTTTTAATTAGACCCGAATTCACCGGTATCATAGACAATTCTTCAAGAATTTCATCTTTAGTGCTGCCATTAAGATCAAGATTGATTAGTTTTTCATTAAAAAGTCTTGAGATAGGTATTATATGCGGTTCACTTTTTATAAGGGCGTTAAGATCGGATGTATCAACCTGTTTTATTTCTCTGCTAAGCCATTCATCCACCTTAGATAAAATAAACCGCCATTGGTTGCCAATTTTTTTTGCCGGTATTTCGTTGTTATTAGCCATTTTTAAAATAGTGCGCTCATTTAATTTTATATATTGAGCTACTTCTTTTAAAGTTAAGATTTTTTCCATTGAATTGCTCCTGTATAAGAGATGAACCATATTGCTTTAAAAAGCCTTAAATTACATTAAAAACATAAAAATTACCATTAAACTGATATATGGTCAAGATATTTTTCAAGTTTTTTCCTGAAATAACATATATAATATTAAATTGTTCTTTTAAATTTTTTTGCGGGGAAAAAAGAACCGATGATGAATGTTGAAAGTGAACCAACTACAATATAGTAAGGCCAAGCTATTTTTGCAGCGCTTACGAAATAGACAATAATAATACTCGTGAACATAGCGATTATGTTGCCTGTGCAATTGCCCCGTTTTGTAAGTACGGCAATTAAAAAAATTCCAAGAAGAGCGCCGTAAGTAAATGAGGTTATTTTGAAAGCGAGTATGAGCACAGCACCCATATTTTTACAAAGGTATGCTATCGCGATGAGCAGTAAAGCGAAAAACACAATTAATAACCTTGATACAAAAAGATAATGTTTTTCCGGCTTGTTTTTTATGAGGTAAGGACGGTATATATCGCAAATAGCGCTTGAAGCAAGAGCGTTTAAGGCGGAGTCCAAAGACGACATAGCCGCTGAAAAAACTCCCACTATAAGCAGTCCCGATAATCCGGCAGGCAAGTTCGTTAAAATAAAATACGGGAATATGTGATCGTTGTTTGAGGGTAAATTAGGCGGCGGGACAGCGTAGTAAATAGATAACAAAATTCCTATACTTAGAAATAAAATTACGATTGGAAAATCAAGAATGCCTGTCCATATAAGGGCTTTCTGTGCTAAATTAGTTTTTCGGCAGGTCAACATTCTCTGTGTTAAATCTTGATCTGTACCTAATGAAGCGAACGTAAGAAAACAACCTCCGATAATACCGCTTAAGAGTGTAAATTGTTTTGTCAAATCACACGAAAAATCAAAGAATTTAAGTTTTTCAGTGAATATCGGGTTGGCTGTTATGTTTTCGTATCCGCCGCAATATATGATAAGATAGACCAAACAGACAACCGCTCCGCCCATAAAAATAAATATTTGTACGACATCCGTCCATATGACGGCTTTTATGCCGCCCCAGAATGTGTATACAGCGGCTATACCAGCCGAAATAATTATAGCTGTAAACAGCGGGACAGCGAAAACTACATGAAGCGCAAGCGAGGCTACGAATAATCTGACTCCACTGGCTAAAAGACGGGTGGCAAAGAAAAATATTGCCCCGATAATGTGTGAGCTTTGCCCAAAGCGTATATTTAAAAATTCGTAAACCGTAGTTACTTTATATTTGTAAAAAGGTTTAATAAATAATGTGGCAATAAGTATTCTGCCGATCAAAGAACCGATGGCAAGCTGAACATAAGTAAAATTTCCGGTTTTAGAAAACGCTATAGCCGGCGCGCCTATAAACGTTACCGCGCTGCATTCTGTGGCAAGTATTGATAAACAAACCGCAAACCAAGGCATATTCCTGCCGGCAAGAAAATAGTCGTTTGTTGTTTTTTCTTTTTTACCGGATATATAACCGATTATTAATATGACAATAAAATAACCTATAATGGCGATAATGTTTAGCGGGTTTAAAAACATCTACATCCAACCTGTATGTTTAGCGGCAATTAGAAAATAGTATATATTCGATTTTATCCAAAAAATTTTCAGAAATAATCATAAATCCCTTTTTATCTTGCCGCATAGCCGAATAAAATAATTTTTTTTCTATTAACAGAATAATCATTAGAGTGGATTATAATAATATTTTTAAAAGTTCCATATTCATTATTATTTTTAATGGAAAAATTAATAGATTTATTCTGGCGCGGATTGACTGCAAAAGGAGTCGTAAATTTTTTCAGAAATTTTTTAGGGACATCTATTTTTTTAATGGTTAACGGTTTATCGCCAATATTAAAAAGTGTTAATTTGAAATTAGCCGATTGCGGATCATCGGAAAAATCTATTACGCCAAGATCAATCCTGTCGGATAAAAGTTTTAATGATTGAGGTTTTAATCCTTTAACGTATCCGTTGATGCGGATAAAGAAATTCGGCATGGAAGTATCGTTGCATGATATTTTCACAAAATCTTCTATAAGCCCTGTCATATTAAGTTTATCTAATGTTACGTTTAGAACCGCCTCTTCGGAAGGATGAATTGTCATGGCGGATAAAAGTTGCGCATGACATCCTGAGCTGGTGTTTATATCGAATATAACAAGGTCTTTTACCCCTGTGTTTTTCACGATAAAAGTCCGCTGTGGAGCCGCACCCGGTTCTATAATGCCGTAATCCCATTTTTTTGGGGTAACACAAATCAAAGGTCCCGGCAGAACGTTGACAAATCCTTTTACAATTAATGTTGTCAACGGTTTGATCGGATCATTGGTTTTGATATATATTTTTTTAGCTGTTTGCCTTTTTTGCCGAATGATTTGAAAACAGCAAACAGTTTGCTTGATTCTTTTGGTTTGAGCGATTTTTTTGTTATTTCCGTAACAGTGCATCCGCAGGTGGATTTAACTTTTTTTATTATTAAATTCTGTGTACCTGTATTTTTCAAAATAAAACTATGCCTTATTTGTTCACCTTGGGTTACTGTGCCGAAATCCCATGTCTGCTCGGATATTTCGAGATTCGGATAATCGGCCGGTCTGATTTTTTTATCTTGAGAATATAAATTCACGCAATATAAAAACAGCAATACAAAAACAGTAAGGTTTAATTTCATAAGAAAATGTCCTTTATAACCATTTGACGCCGGTATTATAGATTAGTATAACCGCGCGATAATGATCTCCGCAACAATTATAAATAATTATTTGCCCTGATAAATATTTTTTTTTATATAACATCTTGCGCAATATAGTTGGTTTTGTATATTATTAATTTTATTTTTCAATCACCTAAATATAAATTTTATAAGGATAAATTATGGCTAAACGACAAATCAGCGAACGCCAAAAAAAATATATTATAGATAATATTAGGAACAAATCTATAGATGAACTTGCGAAACATCTAAATGTATCTGTTAGAGAAGTGGAGAATGTGCTTGAGTCGGAGAAATTTAACAGCCAACCCCAAAATCAGGTTGAGTTACCTCAAATTCACAAAATAAACTTACCGCCTTTATGGGTAAATATTCTTTTGGGGATCGGGTTTATCGCGCTTTTTCTATTTGGTTTTTATTTCAGGATGTACCCGGATACAAAACAGGATTTTTATCTGTTAGATTATGATTACGCTTTTCATCTATCTATGACCAGAGATGTTATAGAGCACGGAAAAATTCCTGAGATAGACCATAAAGCGTGGTATCCGGACGGAAAACCGGTCAGGGAATTGCTTCCTGTCATATTATATTATTTGGGAGCTGGGTTTTATTCCATATATAAACTTTTTTTTAACGGCTCGCTTCAGGATTCGCTGGTGCTGTTTTACGCTATTTTAGGGAGCCTTACTTTTTTGCCGATTTTTTTTATTGTAAAAATTTTAACGCGAAAAAAGCATATTGCCTTTATAGGCGCCGCTCTTGCCGCTCTGATGCCTGCACATCTGGTGCGTACTTTTTGTACCCGCTATAGATACGAAGGGCCTGGGGTTTTGTTTTTATTAATAAATATGGTGTTTTTTCTGCTTGCGTTAAATAGTAAAACCAAAAAGAAATTTTATATTTACAGTATTTTGTCGGCTTTATTTATGATCCTTTCAGTCGGCACATGGCGTGTGTCTTTGTTGTTTCCCGCCCTGTACTGCATTACTTTTCTGTTCCTTGTGATTATCAAACGCACTAATGCCCGTCTGATGGGAGCGTTCGCGATACAGTGTATCGGCGTAACGTTATGTTTTTTCGGATACAGATTTTTAAGCTCACAGCATTATGTGTTTTCTCATAACGCATTGCTTGTAATTAGTTTAGGACTACTTGCCATGTGCTCGAAATGGTGGAAACATAAACTTGAAGATTCTGTTGAGGTTGATCCGCTTTTGTTTTTTATTCCTTTTTTTATGCTTCTTATAATACCAATGTTTAAATTATCGTCGGGATATGAATCGTTTTTGCATATTTTATGGCTTAAACTAAGGTTTACTTTTGGGCATCCACGAGTAACAGGTATTCAAAATATTTTGTTTCTAAACACGGCTGAGCTGACATCGTCATCAATCTGGAAAATGTTTAAGTGGGATATGTGTTCTTGGAGCGCGGTTTTTATTTTCTGGTATCCTATATCGTTGATTTTCTTCAGGAAGAAAAAAGAAAAATTTCATATAGGCGAGATTTTAATCTGTGTTTTTTTCGTTACAATATTTTTTCTTACATTGTTATTTTACCGAAATAAAGTTCTTTTAGCTCTTTTTCTCGGCATAACCGGCGCGTTATCTATTGACCGCACGGTTTGGTTTATGAAAAGACAAATTTTCAGGGATTCCGCTGTACCGCTGGTTTATATAGCGGTTATAGTCATTCTTTGCGGGACCGCGTGGCGAACGAGTACCTATGTCAAAAAGTTAAGAGTGCAAATGCGCCCTTACCTTCAGGAAGCGATTTTGGATTTCCAGAAAATCAAAAAAGATAAGTTGCCGGTATTATCTTATTGGAGTTACGGATACGTCATACAGGAATATCTTGACAGCCCCACCTATCTTGACGGTCTGTTAGAAAGTCCGACTGTCCATGAACGGCTTGTCAAAATGAGCCGGCTCCTGTTCCAGAAAGACGAAAACCTCTTTTATAAATTCTGCGAACAATATAAGATGAAATACTTTTTTGTGGATAAATGGTATACAAGAAGCCAGTTATACGCATTATATGCCGAATATCCTTACAGGCGTTTTTTTGCGCAAAAAGGCAAACCGACTGAGTTCGGCAAAGATATAATACGGAGCCGGCTGATTTATTTTCCGCAAACCTTAAAAAAGTTCAAGCTGATTTATAAAAATCCGCGGTTCAATATATATAAAATATTGTAAATTGTTTTTTTATTAAATTTTATGAAATTATAACCTAACTTAAATAGGAGAATATTTATGATATTTTTTTTCGGTATTTTTAGCAGGCAGTATATTTTTTTATGTTTGCGGGGGGCTTGTTTTTCTTTCTGCGAAAAGCGCTATTCATGAAATAGAGGCATTGATTATGTTTTCTTGCGGCTCTATTTTGTTAGCTGGTGCAGGAATTCTTTATGGTATCGATAAAATTATTTTTTATTTTAAAAATTTAAGGCAGTAGTATAAGC
>JAGGZS010000081.1 GCA_021161885.1 bacterium | reverse complement strand
TTTAAAAAATTTAAATTCGTTTTTTATTTTTATTGTTTTTGTTGTTTTTTCCCTTTTTTTAATTTTTTCGCTTATTGTTCTGATGAATACGGGTTGAAAATTAGCGTCGCAGGATGTCTTTATACCGACCAGTTAGATAAATTCGGAATTGGTGAAATTGAGGTAAACCCCTTTTTCGCATTCTGGAATATCAGGTTTATTGGTTTAGACGGAAACGCATATCAAACCCAAACTGACTTAAATGGGTGTTTTTCCATAAATCTTTCCCCTGATAAATCGTTTGTAATGATCGTGTTAGACCACCAAGAAAAATTTCGGGCGCAACTATGTTTTCCCCATACACAATTCAAAAATAAAACAGCGTATTTTGTTTTTAAAACGCCGAAAACAGGCAGTATAGATTTTAACCGCATAACCATATCGTCATATTCGGCGTTTACCGATACGGATTATGAGCCAAACATAATCATTGACCGCCGTTACGCCGCTCGGGATATGGACAACGACCATATCCACGACGGTTTTGACATTAATTCTAAAAAAATCTTCAAAGGTTTTTTTAATTTAAACAACGACCTCGATAACGACGGGGTGCCCGATGACAAAGATTTCGACATAGACGGCGACGGGCTGATTAACCTATATGACTCTGATATTGATGACGACGGCATCGCTAACGATCTCGATGAAGATAATACAAACGATGGTGTCAACGATTACATCCCCCCTCTTCCGCCCAGAATAACCCTTAATAAGAAAATATTTATTGTCAACGGTATGGCAAAAATTTTTGTTACTCTTTTTGATGACAACGCTGATAACGTCAATTTAGATATTGATTATTCAGCTGATAACGAGAAAATTTTTATGCCGGCTTCCGTATCGCAAACTGATACAACCAATCTAACCGCACGGCCCGAAGGCGTAAAACACGTGCTTGTATGGGACAGCTATGCTGATTTTGGCTTTATAAATCAAGATAACCTGATTATTCGCATAACTGCTTATGATAAAGATAATACCGGAACCCCTCTTGTAATTAAAAACTTGACTGTCCGCAATAATCATTCGCCAAAAATAATGATTAATTATCCTGAAGGAAACAATACCGTATCCGGAAAAATTAATATTTCGCTGGAAACTCAAGACCAAGATATTGGGCAAACCGTAAAAATCAATGGATTATGGTTTTCACCCGATAAAAAAAATTTTGTTCTTATTAAAGATAATTTAACCGCCGATACATTTTTATGGGATACCGCCCGATTAGGCAGTATCAATAAATGTTGGCTCAGGGCAGAAGCTACAGACGGCATAGATACAACATCGGTTTTAACCGAACAGCCGTTTTCTATCCGCAATAACAGTGAAAATCCAAACATTTTGTTTGCCGTGTCGGGCATATCAGAAAAAATTTTTTCTGATATGGTATCTTTGCGCTGGAATTTTTCATCAACGTATAGCCCTTCATATTCGCTTTACTACTCGAATGACGGAATAAACTGGACGGAAATTACAAAAAATTTAAAAAATAATTTTTATATATGGGATATTTCCGCAATTAATCCCGCCGATAATACGCGTATAATGGTTAAAGCCGAAACAAAAGAAAATATAAGATACGCTTTTTCACCTGAATTTATTGTAAAACACAAAAATCATCCGCCTGTGATAACTTTTGTCAATCCTCAACCAAACAAAGTATTATCTGATTTTGTTATGATTGAGTGGAAAGCCGACGATACCGACCCCGGCGACACGATAAAAAAAGTTTCACTTTTTTATAAAATTTCCAATCAAGATGAATTTCAGAAAATTGTGTCTTTTACCTATAACCCCGGAGAGTATCTTTGGGATATATCAGCGCTCAATGACTGTAAGAATGTTGCAATAAAAATTATTGCGTCAGACGGTGAAATGTCCGGTGAAATTTTTATGGGCGGATTAAAGGTTAATAACCCTCCCCGTGTACTGTCAGCCGATACCGTTGCCGATTCTGTAATTCGCATAAAATTCAACGAACCCGTAAAAAATGTTTATAAAAACATAAAAATATCAGAAGGCGTAAAAATTTTTATAATCAAACGGGTAAACGGCACAACTTACGATATAACAACCTCTGCTCTTGAACAAGGTAAGGAATATGCCGTATCTTTTTTTGAAGGCATAACCGATTTAAGCGGTCTGAATATTATCCCTTTTTCTTTTTTGATAACCACTAAAATAGATTCTGTTAATCCCGCCCTGCTTTATCCGCCGGTAACTATCGATTTAACCCACATAGATATTGTTTTTGACGAGAAAATGAATAATGCCCAATTTAAAAAAAATTATCGCATTGAACCTTTTCTTAAAATAAATGCCGTGCTTGATCTTGGTAATAATGCTTACAGGATAGTAACTGATAATCAGGAAAACATTGTTTACACTGTTTTTTTTAAAAATATTACCGATATTTCCGGCAACCCTATTAATGCTGACAGCAAGATAAATCGATTCAAGGGTTTTTCCGCGGAAAAAATTGTAAAAATCGATCATAACGGCAACGGAGATTTTAAAGATATTAATGAAGCTGTTCTTTCCGCTCCGCAAGGAGCAATACTTTATGCGGCAAAAGGAAATTATAAAAACGTAAAAATACCCGCAAAAAAACATCTTACTATTTGGGGAGGATTTAATCCGCAAACATGGCGGCAGGATGATTCCGCTAAAACAATTATTCATGGCGATAACAAAAATTCAGCTTTATTTTCCGACGGGATAATCCGCCTTATCAATATTAGTTTAACTAACGGTCTTGACGGGTTAAAAATATACACCGGCAACTGCGTAATTTATGGATGTGATATTTATCAAAATAAGGGTAACGGAGTTTTTGTTTCGGGTAACGCTAAGATATCTGTCATTAATTCGAAAATTTACGAAAACAATTCCTGCGGTGTGATTTTTTTAGGTAGTTTGACGTTTACATTGCTCAATAATGTTATCGCTAACAACAAAGACAACGGTATAGAACTAAATTCTAAAGGAAGCGCCCTGCTTGTTAATAATATAATAACATTTAATAAATACGGGATATTCATAAAAAAAACAGGCGCTGGGATGCCGGCAATAAAAAACAACTGTTTTTATAAGAATAATCACGGCAACTCGCTTGACGGATCGTTCGCCATTTTAGATTCATCCTCAAAAAATTTACGGGTAATAAACAATTTATCTCAACTTAACACAGCCGATTTATTATGGAACGGCAATATGGTGGTTGATCCTTTATTAAAAAAAGATTCATTTATTCCTGCTAAATTGATAAAAAACGGAAATAATCAGTATAACTATATATTAAAACATTTGCCGGAGTCCATAACCAAGAAAAGCGGTCCGGTTCCGGTAGGTATCTTTTAATTTTTTTTATTTACCGGATATTTGTTTGACAAATTTTTTTTTATTTCTTATAATTTTTTTAATTTTTAATCCAGCGGGAACTCCCC
>JAGGZS010000105.1 GCA_021161885.1 bacterium | reverse complement strand
TATTAATAATAAGGATTAATAAAATGCCGAAAAACGAAAAAAAGACTATCTTGGTTGTTGACGATGAAATTGATATTGTCGAATTAATTAAAGAATATCTCCAGCATCAAAATTACAACGTAATTACCGCCACAGATGGAGACAGCGCCCTTAAACTTGCTTTAACCCATAAACCCGACCTGATTACCTTAGATATTATGATGGGCAACAAAGACGGTTATGAAACGTGCCTGCTTCTCAGGGAAAATGAAACCACAAGCGCTATCCCCGTTATTATCCTGACAGGCAGAGCAAGCGAACAAGCCGCTCTTGCCGCGCAGTCATTCGGGGCGGACTCTTATTTAAGTAAACCTTTTGAACTTGAAGCTCTTGCTCAGGAAATTCGCACCCTGACACAAAAATAAAAAAAGTATTGTTCACTGTTCTATCGGCTTATTATTTACACTAACCAATAAACTGTCTTTTTCAAATATACCCTGATTTTATTTTTATGGATGATTTTAATTTAGGCGAACTTTTTATTGTCGGTTTTCACGGCACAAAACTCGATAACCGTATTCACGATTATTTTAGCGAATTCTTATGGGGCGGATTAATATTATTCAGCAGGAATATTACCGATTTTAACAATTGGAAAAACCTCACCCAATCCATGCAGATTATCAGGCGGGAACAAAATAAACCGCCTTATTTTATCGCCCTCGACGAAGAAGGCGGCACCGTATCAAGAATGCCGGATGATTCTTTTACATTACCCGGAGCCCGCTCTTTATCGGAAACACATAATCTCAACCTGATTTTTGAAGCGGGCAAGACGACAGGAAATATTCTGAAATTTTATGGATGCAATCTCAATTTTGCTCCGGTGCTCGATATTAATGTCAATCCCTTAAACCCGGGCATCGGGATACGTTCTTTCGGCACAACAAAAGAAGATGCGGCAAGCTATGGATTAAAATTTATGGACGGATTAAATTCAGCGGATATTTTATCCTGCGCGAAACATTTTCCGGGTAAAGGCGATATCACCAAAGATTCACATAAAACATCCGCTGTCTGCCATACCCAAAAAGAACAGATTTTTTCTGTACATTTATATCCGTTCAGGCAAGCCGTATCGAAAAACATACCCTTTATAATGACATCACACGCGACTTATCCTGCCGTAGACGATAAACCGGCTACAGTGTCTAAAATTTTTCTTACCGATATCTTGCGCAATTCTATGGGTTTTAACGGGCTTATTATAAGCGATGACCTTGAAATGGGCGCAATGAGCAGCTGGCACGCGAATATCGGCGAAACCGCTTACAAAGCAATAATGGCAGGATGCGATATACTGCTGGTTTGCCACTCGGAAGAAAAACAAAAAGAGGCGTATTCCTATCTTCTTGAAAAACTTAACCATGACAAAAAATTATACTCAAGGTGTGTGCAATCTTATAACAGGATTATCCGTATGAAAAAATTGCTGTCCACCGGTTTCAGCAAAAATTTTAATTTATCCCGTATCCCTGAACTCTCAAAAAAAATCGCGGGTAAATCAGTTAAAATAATCAGAGATAAAACAAAAAAAATGCCTCTTAATAAATCTTTTTATAATAAAAAAATACTGCTTGCCGGATCAAAATTCAGGTCGGACATTGAAGTGGAGATGATCCGCAGGACACCATACGGCATAATCGATCTCTATAAAAAACTCCAAAAAAAATTCCAAAATATCCATATTATTGAATGGGGGCTGAACCCCGAAATTTTTTCATCTGATTTCGGCAGTTACGACCTAATCTTTCTCTGCACAAATAATGCCTGCATTTATGACGGACAAAAAAAATTAATAAATTCCATTTTAGATAAATACGCGAAAAAAATAATCCTTATAGCAATAAAAAATCCTGAAGATATAGATTATTTTACACAAGCGCAAACCGCCATAGCCGTTTACGGGTATAATAAATCGAACATAACAGCCTTAGAACAAATACTGACCGGCTAATCGGGTATAACAATAGGGAAATAATTGCCTGTTTTGAATGTGTAAATATCGCTCCACGAACCGTTATCCGGTTTAACTCGCCAGTAATATTTTTTATACGGCTTAAGCCCTCTGTATCCGAGCGATGTTTCGGCTATGTCGTCCACCTGAAACAAGGGATTGGCAAAACTGTTTTTTCCGTCGGCAAGCTGAAAAAGATAATGTTCTCCTTGGTTAAGCTTATTCCATCGGAATATAATTTCATAGGGGTTAAGCCCTTTGGTGTTATCATAGGGATAAATCAAGGCTGTTGATTTAAAAAATCTCATTTTTGCATAACTAACCAATAAAACACCTGTTATTATAACCAAAACAATCCGGTTAAAATTTTTGTAAACTTTTAAGCCGCTGAAATGAAATACTGTTAATAAAGATTTTCTGCTGAATTTTATATTGTGCTTTTCAAAAATAAAAATTAAAACAATTATAAAAAATATGCCCAAACACAGTAACAAAAAATGAATTATTGAAGACTGATAGGCAAATGTAACTTTATGGTTTCCCGCAGGGATAAAACAGCCGATTAACCCGGGAGATACCCACAAGACATCCTGTTTTTTGCCGTTTACCGATGCTGTCCAGTTGTCATAGTAAGCAGTTTTGCCAATAAACAGTTTGTTGTTGTCCGTATAGGCATTTACCGTATATTTGTTAAAATCGGTTTTAACATATTTTAAAGAACTGTTTTCTGCGCTGAAATTGCCCTGCAGTAAAAAATCGGTAAAAATTTTTGTTCGCGAAGGTATAAGTTTTTCTACATTCACATTCCACAACGGTTTATTGCTGAATATTTTTATTCCGCAAGAACTAATCTTCCTGAACTTTGCAAGATAACTTTTTTTGTTCCTTTTGGTTAAAGGAAAATTTATAAGGGCAACTGCGCTGAACAATTTAGCGTCAAGAAGATGAGGGAAAACCCCCGGGGCTTTTACAAGAGGGGCAAGTTCAAATCCATTCTTTAAAAACAAATTAAGCCATAACCTGTTCAGATAATACCATGTTTTGTTATCGCACCATACCAAAATAGGTTTCTTATGGGTAAACGAAAAAAAACCTGTTTGGGTTTTCGTGGATAAAATTTCATAATTTTCTGAATTATCGAGCATAAAAAAGTTTTTATAAATATTTTTTCGTTCGGGAAAATCCCAATTTTTTTTCTTGACGAGATACTTTATTCCCAACAACCCGCATAAATCCGAAGAGGCGGGAATATCTTTTTGTATATCGTTAATCAGCCAAGAGACGCTTCCTGCCATATCATTATCGTGCCCAACCGCATTATTAAGATAAAAACACTCTGCTAACGATCTTAACGATATTTTTTTTATGCCTGTATATTTGCCGAAATAAATTCTCGGAAACTCCTTTTCGTTCCCGATTTTTGAGTATAAACCAGCTAATTCTTTTTGGTCGGGAGTTACGGCGGATTTTATTATAATGTTTGCCATACAAAAACGTTCTATTAAAAGAGGCGCCGGAATCAATATAGATAAAACAAGCAGAATATATTTTATTGCCGAGGGAATTTTAATGCGGTTAAAAAAAGAAAAAATCTGGTCAATAGCCGCTGCCGATAAAATCATAGCGGAAATTTCAATTAAAAAAATCGCCCTTATCGGCTGAAAATTTCTCGCGAAAGGCAGGATATGAAGTATTGGGAAATCATCTTTACCGCAGAAAAGCAGAAATCCCGACAACATAAGCGAACAGACAAACAAATGCCTGAATTTTTTTTTGATAAAAAACGATATTAAAAAACCCAATATTGTAAGTATCGTAAACAATTTGAATCGGTAAAAAGAATCGTTCAGCGACCATCTAAATCCTTCTTCGCCTCCTCCGAACAGCGGGCTGGCGAAGTTATTCGTATCAAGCAGCGTACCTTGGGCAAAGGTCTCTAAGGCATCTTTCACGGTTAAAGATACGGCAAGCGGGCTGAACGAGCGTTCCGATTCGGGAATAAATTTATATTCAGCGTTAAACCGCAAAAAAGGTATCAGCCAGAAAGACACGACTGCCGTTACGCAAACAGCTGTCAATAAAATAGGTTTAAGTAAATTCCAAAAACTGTGCCAACCGCGCCACACGAAAAAAACAGCCAAGTAAACCAACCCTGCGTATACAGCAAGTACAGCGTATACAGCGTGCCCCATAAAAAGCGCTGATGCGGATAACACCGCTATAATGATGTTCCTGTTAATTTGTTTAGACCACGACAACCGATGAATTGAGCCTAAAACAACGGGCAGAAACAATGCCCCTAATAATTGGGTATGCAGACCTATCCAAAAATACGCGTCGATTGTGTGTCCCCATCCGCTGACAGGCACAAGCGAGAACAGGCTCGCCAAACCCGAGACAAAAATTGAAAACCGAAAAGACCTCGCTAAATAATAAACCGATAAGGGAAACAAGCTGAACAGCAAACAAACAAGCAGGTTATGAATAAAAAAAACAGTTAGCAATTTAGCACAGCAAAAATAAACCGCTGCCGCCATTATATAAAGTAACGGCTGGTAACAAACAGATAACGGCAGACCCATCCCTTTATAAAGACAGGTAAAAATACCCTTGCCGTTTTCTATTGACCTAATCAAATTCAGTTCATTTGAGTAATGCCAAAAACTGTCGCCTGCCTGAATATATTGTCCGTTGACTATTTCGCGGGTCATAATAAACGCCAACCCGATAGAAAACAATAAAAACAGTTTCCCTGATAAATCTTTTTTTTTAATAGAAACCAAGCTGTTACACATAAAAAAAACCTTTTAGACTGTTTAGGCTGTATCAAGAAATAAAAACCGCCTGCTTTTTTATATAGAATTAAAACACGAAACCCCGTGTAATATCTATCAAAAAATAATTTAAAAAACTTGATTAAATCCCAAAAAAAATATAATTTAATACTTTTATTTGTAATTTCAGCAAACCCTATATAATAAACATTAAGGAGCCAAGCTAATGATGGACAATGCCGTAGAAATGCATATTCAGGAATGGCTAAGCAACCAATATGACAAGGAAACAAGAAAAGAAATACAAACATTAGTTGATAAACAAGATTATAAGGAACTTACCGACCGTTTTTATAAAGACCTCGATTTCGGAACAGGTGGATTGCGGGGCGTCATTGGAGCAGGCACCAACCGCATGAACATTTATACTATACGCAGGTCTACGCAAGGACTTGCCTCATATATAATAAAACAAGGAGCGCAAGCGGCAGAAAAAGGAGTTGCAATAGCTTACGATTCACGTTATAAATCGCCTGAATTCGCACTTGAAGCGGCTTTAGTCTTGGCGGGTAACGGAATAAAAACTTATCTGTTCGATAAACTGCATCCGACTCCGTTACTGTCATTTGCGGTACGCCGTTTAAATGCCCAAGCGGGCATTGTCGTAACAGCCAGCCATAACCCTAAGGAATATAACGGATACAAAGTATACTGGGATGACGGAGCACAAGTTGTGCCGCCTCATGACGTGAATATAATCAATGAAGTACGAAGTATTTCCTCTTTATCCCAAGTAAAAATTATATCTAAAAAAGAAGCGGTAGATAAAAATCTGTTGCAGTATATCGGGGATGAGATAGACGAGGCATATCTTGAAAAAGCCGTATCTCTTTCCATAAACCCGCAGATAGTATCACAGACCAGTCGCGATTTGAAAATAGTTTTTACTCCTCTGCATGGTACGGGAACATACATAATCCCGCGCTTATTAGATAAATTAGGGTACAAAAATGTTTTTATCGTAAAAGAGCAGCAAGAGCCTGATTGTAACTTTTCTACGGTAAAATCGCCTAATCCGGAAGAAAGCGCGGCTTTGGCATTAGCAATAAAAGAAGCCAAGACAGTCGGCGCGGATATTGTAATGGCAACCGACCCTGACGCCGACAGGATCGGTATAGCCGTAAGAGATGAACAAGGCAAATATGTCCTTTTATCGGGTAACCAGACTGGATGCCTGCTTATATATTATATCTTATCGCAGCTTAAAGAAAAAGAAAAACTTCCTGAAAACGCGGTAGTTATTAAAACAATAGTAACCACCGAACTTCAGCGCAAAATAGCCAAACACTTCGGCGTGGAATGTATTGATGTGCTTACAGGTTTCAAATATATCACTGAAAAAATACGTAATTTTGAGAACAACGGCACTAAAGATAATCCGACTCATAAGTTTATTGCCGGCGGAGAAGAAAGTTACGGCTACCTTGTGGGCACTTACGTCCGAGATAAAGATGCCGTAATCACAGCCGCTATGTTAGCCGAACTCACCGCCTACGCTAAAGCCGGCAATACATCTTTATATAAAATCTTAATAAAAATTTACGAACAATTCGGGTTGTATTCCGAAAAATTAAAATCGATTGTCTACAAAGGCAAAGAAGGAATGGATACCATAGCTAAAATTATGGATTCATTACGAAATAATCCGCCGAAAACAATAGGCAGCTGCACGATAACTCATATCAGCGATTACAAAAAAAACGTAACCATCGAACCTACAAAAAACGAGATAATAGGCACAATCGATTTACCGCCGTCTAACGTGCTCGCTTTTCATTTAATTGACGGAACTTTGATAACTATTCGCCCGTCAGGTACGGAACCTAAAATCAAAATTTATTTAAGCGCGGTAGGAAAAATAAACGGAAAAAGTTATCAATCGGCATTAAAAACAGTAACCGCTAAATTAGACAAATACCTGCAGATTTTTCTCAATCGAGTTGAAACTATTGTCAGCGCTTAAAATTTTTCAAGGTAAAACAAATTTTTTCTTGAAAATCAGGCGTTTTTATGGCATATAAATACTTAGGAGTACATTGTAAATTAAGTCTTGAACCATTATTGTTATTTCTTTTTAAAGGGGGGAAATTATGCCTGAGCCTGCAAGTATCATCCTTCTCAGCGGCAGTGTAATAGGAATGTTATTTCGGTTAGCCAAGAAATGTTTTCAAGAAATAAAACGCCTTTTTGATATTACCTTGTCTGTAATATTTCTTGTTTTGTTATCACCTTTTTTATTTATAATTATATTGATTATTAAACTCACATCATCCGGGCAGGTATTTTTTTCTCAAGTTAGAGTAGGAAAAAACGGTAAATTATTCACCATGTATAAATTTAGAACGATGAACCAGCACGCCGAAAAAGATACAGGTCCTGTTTGGGCGCAGTATGACGACCCAAGAATAACTCCAGTCGGTAATTTTCTTAGACGTACACATATTGATGAAATACCACAGTTTATTAATGTTATAAAAGGAGATATGAGCATAATAGGGCCTCGTCCGGAACGTCCTCATTTTGTAGATAAATTCAAACGTGAACTGCCATATTATCAAGAACGCCTTCAGGTAAGACCCGGCATAACAGGGCTTGCCCAAGTCAGCCACCGCTATGACCAGTCCATAGAGGATGTGCAAAAAAAGCTCCGTTACGATTTACAGTATATCAATGGAGTGAACAATAAATCTTGGCGTAACGAATTTAGCATCATTTTAAACACATTAACACTTATGGTTACCGGAAAAATAATACGTTAAATTTTTCTGCAGCAACATCTCATAACCAGAAAAAACTTGCATTCCGCCGGAAACTCGGGTATATATTGCCTACCGTAACC
>JAGGZS010000007.1 GCA_021161885.1 bacterium | reverse complement strand
TTCTAAATGCGTATAGAAATATAATTATTTCTGAGCTCATAGCATAGAGGAGAAGAGCACAAGCAAGTCCGATCATACCATATAAGTTAGTTAAAATAACTGCGGCGATAATATAAAAAATAGTAAAAATAATTCTTATTCGGCAATATTTTTGTATTATGCCGATACCGAAAAAAATGTTCATAATCAAGCGGGAAAGTACTATAAATCCGCTTGTTATGCATAGGATATATGCCGGAATCAATGATTTTAGAAATTCCGGTCCAAGCCAGAGAATAATAAAATCTTTTAAAACAATACATAACGGCACTACCAGAGCACCCCATAGTGCAAGCATTAATAACGTACCTTGTGTTATGAGTTGTTTAATAATAGTAAAATTTTTTTTTTCATGCAATGCGGAGGCTTTTGGGAGAAAAACCCGTGCTATTGCGTCAAATGTATTTTGCAGAACACTGAATATTTTTGATGCGATTTCATAATACGCTACTTCTGAAGCTGAAACCACAGTTCCTAATAGAATTTTTCCGGCATTAAAAAGTATTAACGCACATAGTTGCAGGATAAACGAATGAAAACTGAATGAAAAAATTGACTTGTCGATCTTTATAAATGTTAAATTGGATATATTGATTTTTAACTGGAAAAGTATACAGAAAAATAATAATGCGAAAAAGATAATTATTGCGAATAGATTGCTCAATATTAATCCGTCGATATCAGGGTATCGTGGTAACATAAGAATAAGAGACAGTACATATGAAAAAACGTATATGAAATTGAATATAAGAAGGATATAATGTTTTTCCATTCCCATAATGATGCTAATGAAATTATCTAAAAAAAATTTCACGATAACGTATATCAATAAAACATACTGGAGATTCACTAATTTTGACTGGATGTCAGGGGACAGATTTGTTATCTTCAATATACCTTGAAAGGCAAAATAAAATAATATGCCTATAAGTGCCACAATAATAATTTGAAGCGGAATCGTTGAAAATAAAAAATTTGTTAATTTTTTTAAATCATTTTTTGCTCGGTACCGAGCGACTTCTTTTTCTAAAACAAACCCAAGCCCGAATTTAAAAACAGAAGCTATGCCCAAAAAAGCCCCTAGAATCGCCCATGCTCCATATGCTTCTTTTCCAATATATCCGATTATAAATGGAATAAGGAAAAATGACGTAAATAATGGGATGAAACGAATTATTGAATTTGAAAAAATATTTATTATTATTTTTCTCATAAAGATATCCTCGTGCAGCGGCTTAATCACCGCAGTTATTTTTTTTGACTTAATATCGGTATGTTCATGCCGAAGACAGTTCCTCTTTAGGATCAGATTGCTGAGTTTCTAATTTGTTGAATTGATTAATTTTTTCCACAAGGGCGATGGAAGTGGCAATAAACAAAATTTCTTCAGTAAGTGTGAGGAATGAGAACGAGAAAAATGTAACAACCCCTGATACAAAATAGCCGAGACATCCTAATAGAATTCCTCTATAGAAAGGATTGACAGTTCTTAATATTATTTTTATACATCTAATAATATAGCAAATGCTTAAAGAGTAAAAAACAACGGTACCGCATATCCCCATTGTAACTAACAAGGTAGTTATTTCACTATCGACATTTTCTATAAATATATTTGTAACAATTGCTGCTTTAGAAGATTCCGATGCACTTATATAATGAAGAAAGCCTAACCCGAAAAGAGGCTTCTGCCAAAAATATGCAATTTTTTCATTAAATTCATGGACTCGTGCGGCATATGTGCCTGTTTTATTAATTAAACCCTGATAGGCGTTATAAAGATGCAGAAATATTTTTTTGAAAATAGGAATAAGATCAAAAATGAATGCCTGTATGAAAAATAATAAAATAATAAATATGAAGGAATAAGTCGTAACCTGCCACAAGACAGATTTTTTTTCTTTAGGTTTAGCGAATAAAAAAGGAATGAAAACCACAATAAATTGCCTGAACCATTTTGTCCGGTAAAATTCTAAAAACATACCTAATCCGAGCAGTAATAAGAGAATTAAATATGTGCGTTTTCTTGCATCTTTTTTATCATGAGTATGATAAAGCCAGAAAGATATGGCAAAAAACAGGTGCATAAGAGAATTGCCTCCCTCAAGATAGACACGCGGGACAGGCAATCCAGATAGGTTTTGGATTTTTAGCGGGTGCGGTAAAAAAGGCATTATCGCGAATTTAGTCCCAATAATAAATTGCCCTATCATAAGCAATGCTTGGATAGATGCTAAAACAAAAAATACTTTAATAAAAAATTTAAGGTCGTTTTTGTCTTTTATCAGAAACATAAGTATAAAAAAAGCAAGATAAAAAAGATATTTTCTCGGAATATGTGTTGATGAGATAAAACGGACATCAAATTCAATAACAGTATAGAAAATAATAATAAGCAGAAATATCATAAGGCCAATAAAAAATTTATTAACAGGGGATTTGATCCTTTCAGCTACGCTGTCTTTATCAATGGCAACAGAAAGTAAAAAAGGGATAAAAAGAGAAAGAAGACATAAATCCCGAAGTTTAAATGCTCCGGGTATATGTAGAAACTCTTGCGGCATCCAGCAGAAGAAACGGATATCGACAAGAAGAAGAATAAAAAATGCCCATGAAGGTTTTAAAATCAAGCATAATCCATACAACATAAGACACGCTATAGCCACAGGCAGTTTTGGGTTTTGTGTGCTTAACCAGCCAATAAATAAAGCTAATAACATCATTGCTAATGGGAAACACCACTTTTTTAATTTATACGCTACCAGCCCTGTATTAATATTTGATGTGTTAGTGTGCATAATTATTTTTCTTTATGTTTTTTTATACAGTTACTAAAAATTTTAATAAGTTCTTTATAATGGTTATCGGGAGAAAAATTTTTTTCAATATGTTTTCTTGCTGATAACCCCATTTTTTTTATTAAGTTATTATTCTTCCATAAATATTCAATTTTTTCAGCTAAAATTTTTGGCGATTTTTCAGGGATAAGAAAACCGGTTTCATTATCTATTATTTGTTCCGGCAACCCGCCGATCCTGCTTGCTATTACAGGTTTTGCGCATGCCATAGATTCTAATGCGGACATAGGACTGTTGTCAGGACAAATAGACGGGATAATAGTGAATTTCGATCCGGCTATAATGCTTTTAAGTTCGTCTCCTTGTTTTCTTCCTAAAAATGTAATATCTTGTAACTTTAAATTTTTGATTTTATTATGAAGACTATTTACATAATCGTGATTATTAGAATCCCCCACAATATAAAGAGGTATTTTTTCAGTAATATATTTTTTTGCCTCAATTAAATATATTACCCCTTTTTCCGGTGAAAGCCTGCCGAAATAGAGGACATAATTTTTGTTATCATAACAAGCCTTATAATCTTCAGAAGATATAAAACTGTTTAGCTTGAATATTTTTTTTTCAGGATATCCTGCATTGACTAAAGCGTTTTTCATAAATGTGCATGGACAGATAAACGCGTCAATATAATCATAAATTTTTAACATATTATGAATTATAATAGATAACGATCGCGTTAAACTCGGGAAAAAACTGTTTTTGACACATCTGTTTTTTATACAGTTCAGAGGATTTTTTCCGCATAAATTACATAATTGGTTATTGTTCATCATATGATAATTACCACAAATCATAAAGTAATCAGATAATCGCATGACAACCGGAATATTCAGTTTTTTACAGGCATCAATCACGCTCGGTGAGATATCATTGACAATAGTTAACAGATAAACAAGGTCGGGTTTTGTTTCTTTAAGAAGTTGAGTTATTTTTGATTTCGCTTCAAAAGAATATATGCAGTTGGAGAATATTTTGAGTTTTTGTAACGCGTTTATTTTAGCATTATTAAAATATAATATATCTTCTCCGTACGGCGCATTGACAAAATATTTCTCATATTTTGTATTAAAATTATTACTTCTTTTTACAGAAAAAGGTATAACTTCTATGTTGTCTGCTTCAAGCATAGGTTTAATGTTCATCATATAACGGGTCGGACCGAATGATTGAAAATATCGCCTGTTAGTTATTATTATTTTTTTCATTTATTTACTCTTTCAAAAAAATATCTTTTTTATGGGATTGGCAAGCATATCAAGCATATTATATATATAATAGTAAAATGGATTAGAATATGTTAGACAAATTTTTGCTAAAAATAAATAGATAATTAATTTTTTTTGTTTATAAAGACAAAAACGCCTGATT
>JAGGZS010000112.1 GCA_021161885.1 bacterium | reverse complement strand
GTTTTCTTCAATTACAAGAATTTATACTTTAATTACGGTTATATTTATTATGAAGTGCTGCACTTTAAGCGATTGTATAAAAAAACTAAATCCGTTTCATCTTAAAAAAATCTCTGAATATAACGAGATAGTTTTAATCCCTTTTTCGTCAAATACTGCGCGCAGTGTTTTGATCGAAAAAATGAGCCGCCCCGGATTTATCGGTAAATCCATTGACAGCTTAAATGATGACCGGAAAAATTTGTTGATGATTATATATATTTTTTCGCAATATGTGCCTGTGGAAACTATTTATAGTATCTGCATAAAACTGTTTGCCAATACTGATAATTTGCAGCGCGATACAGCGTCTATGTTATCAATGGGATTATTTTATTGTGTGGAAAATTTAAAAGACGCTGGAATTTATTATTTTATTCCTGATGAGTTTAAAAGCCCGTTCAAGCAACTCGCTGAAGAGCGAATTAATTCATTGGTCAAACGTTATGACGGCGAACCCGCTCAGGCGCATATATCGGTGAATTCTGTGGAGTTGTCTATTTTATCGTTTTTGGTTATCGCTTTAAAAAAGGAAATAAAAGTTAATATCGGAAATAAACTGAATAAAAGAACATTAAATAAAATCGAGTCTTTGCTTAATTTATCCTTTGATAATATAAGCGAGGGCACCATAGATAATTATATACACGACATATTTGATTATACAAGGAATGTCGGGTTTATAAAATATGAGAATGAGCTGGATTTGCCGTTGATAGAGCAATGGGTTAAACTGCCTGATGCCGACAGGAAACAGCTTTTGTTTTCAGGCTTGATTTTCAAGAACAAGTATAAATCTCCTGTCGCTCAGTTTGCGAGACTTCTTTCTTTTTTGCCGGACAGCCGGTTATTTGATATTAATTCTCTTTTTGTGCTTTGCTCTCTGGTAAGCGATGTTAATTTGGATTGCGTTTCTTCGTTTTCTAAAATGCCGTTAGATTGTTATCCGGTACTACTGTTTTATCATCTTGGAATAATAGAATTGGCTTCAAATGATATTCATTGTTATTGCGCTTGGAAAATTACAGTCAAAGGCGCGCGGTTTCTTAAAGAAAATGTTGTTGAGAATGAAAATCACGGGCAGGCAGATAATATTATTCTACAACCTAATTTTGAGTTATTAATTTCCCGTACGGCTGATTTTGAATTGTTATGGAAATTTTATCGTATCGCCGATTTGCTGCAGTGCGACCAGATGTTAAGGTTTCAGATAAATAAAGAATCAATTTATCGCGGGTTATCTACCGGGATAGATAAAAACAGTATAATTCCGCTGTTTGAAGATAATGCCAAAGATAAAATATCCCAAAACGTAATATATTCTCTTAAAGAATGGTGCGAAAATTACGGCTCGGTTTATTTTATGGATATTTTCCTTTTGCGGTGCAAGAACAAATATATTGCCGACCAAATAAAACTGCATCCGAAAATTAGAGATTATATTAAAGGTAATTTTTCAGATACCGATTTATTTGTTTGTAAAGAAGATTATGAGATTTTAATGGAAGAACTCAAAATACAAGGATTTATGCCGTTAGAAGATGTTGTTGTGCCGGAAGAGGAAGCCCCTGTTAAACAAAAAGTTTCTTTTTTTACAAGAATATCCGGCAAATCAATATTAGATAGAGTAAAACCTCTTCAGTTTGATTTAGATAAAATTAAATTTATACCGGAACCCTCTATGGTACATTAAATTATGCATCGAAAAAATAATCCGTTAATTGTGCAGGGTGATAAAACAGTGCTCCTTGAAGTTGATAACCCTAATTACCAGAAAGTCCGTAACAGTATCATTGGGTTTGCGGAATTGGAAAAGTCTCCCGAGCATATTCATACATACAGAATAACCCCGCTTTCTTTATGGAATGCCGCCGCATCGGGTTTATCCGTCGAAGAAATTATAGACAGTTTAAAAAAATTTTCACGATATGACGTACCTCAGAATGTGCTCAGGGATATTATTGAGTACACATCAAGGTTTGGGAAAGTTAAATTCATCAAAGAGGACGGAAATGATAACCTTATTTTATATTCCGCCGACGAGTTTTTTATCGAAAAAGTCATTAATTATAAAATTATTCAACCGTATATAGAAGCTGTAATTGATAAAAACAGGCTTAGTGTTAAATCTCAGTACAGGGGGATAATGAAACAGCTCCTTGTAAAAATGGGGTTTCCGGTAGAGGATATTGCCGGATACCATGAAGGCGAACCTTTTTCCATATCACTTCTTGATGAAACACGAACCGGCAAGAAGTTCGGGTTACGCCATTATCAGGTTGAGGCGGTTGACAGTTTTTATCAGTCCGGTTCGGTAAGAGGCGGTTCGGGTGTAGTTGTTTTGCCGTGCGGGGCTGGTAAAACTATTGTCGGGCTTGGGGTTATGGATCAGCTTAAAACGCAGACGCTTATTTTGTGCACTAATGTTATAGCGGTTCGACAGTGGATTGACGAGATAATAGATAAAACAGATATATCCGCTAAGGATATCGGCGAATATACAGGTGAAAAAAAAGAAATCAAACCCATAACCATATCTACTTACCAGATTTTAACTTACAGAAAAGATAAAACATCGGAGTTCCCGCATTTTTCTTTATTCAATTCCCGAAAATGGGGTCTTATTATTTACGATGAAGTTCATCTGCTGCCTGCTCCGGTTTTCAGGATAACATCGTCAATCCAAGGCACAAGACGCCTTGGCTTAACTGCGACATTGATTCGTGAAGACGGGCATGAAAGCGATGTATTCAGCTTAATCGGCCCTAAAAAACTCGATATCCCATGGCGTGACCTTGAAAAAGACGGATGGATAGCGACAGCCGTGTGTCATGAAATTCGTGTGAACTTGAAAAGTGATTTGCGTATGCAGCATGCAATTTCAACACCTCGCATACAGTATCGGGTAGCTTGCGAGAACCCGAAAAAAATTCCGGTTATAGAAAAATTGTATGAACGCCATAAAGGGGATAATATACTTGTCATAGGGCAATTTATAAGTCAGCTTCGAGAAATATCAGAACATTTTAATGCGCCACTTATAACAGGGAGCACAAAAAACGCAGACCGCCAGAAATTGTATTCTAAATTCAGAACAGGGGAAATAAAACTGCTTATAGTATCTAAAGTAGCGAATTTTTCTATTGATTTGCCCGACGCGAATGTTGCCATACAGGTATCCGGCACATTCGGTTCACGACAGGAAGAAGCCCAGCGGCTCGGCAGGATTTTAAGACCGAAAAAAGATGGGGAATACGCTCATTTTTATTCAATAATAACCCGTGAAACAGCAGACCAGAAATATTCCGCTAAAAGACAACTGTTTTTGACCGAACAAGGTTACAATTATGATATAATCGATGGTGAAACCCTCTTTTAATTTCTTATTCGAATTTTATTTTTTCTAAACTCATAAAAAGTTAATGACGATAAGGTTAATGTACTTGGTCTCTTCTAAGTATCAACCCCTGAATCTGAAAGGCTGTGCGTATGCGCGGCCTTTCTTTTTTTTGATAACCGTTTTATTGTATGCCGATGTTGACTTTTAAGATTGAAACGTGTTATAAAATATAACACTCAAAAATAAATTGTTTTTTTATATTAATTTTTTATCATAAAACGTCTCTAAAAGGAAATTGAAATTAATGGACAACAAAAAGCAGGCAAAAAAAGATATATCTCGTAAACCCAAGGTAAAACGAAAGAATTTTTCTCTTTGGATTTTTCTTATTATCATAGGTGTGTTTTTTATGTTTCAGGTTTTATTTCAGATAAAACCTGAAAATAAAATCCCTTATAGCGAGTTCAAATCATTAGTAGCTTCTCAGCGTATTAAAGATGTAACTATTTATCCTGAGAAAATTATTGGTAAATTAGATGATAACAGCGAGTTTTCTACAATTCCCATTAATGATCTGGGGTTAGTTAGCGCTTTAGATAAAAACGGCATAACTTACAGGGGGGTAAAGGAAAACAAGTTTGCCCAGTTTTTGTTCACATGGATAGTCCCCATCGGGCTTATGGTAATGATATGGATTTTTATTACCCGCCAGATGGATAAAACCGGCTCGTCTGTGCTTTCGTTCGGGAAAACCAGAGCTAAAATTTACGCGGAAAAAAATACGAAAACCACTTTTAACGATGTAGCAGGATGCAAAGAAGCCAAAGAAGAACTTCAAGAGATTATTGAATATCTGAAATCACCGGAAAAGTTTCAAACTCTTGGCGGGAAAATACCTCGCGGCGTTCTGCTTGTAGGATTGCCCGGAACAGGAAAAACTCTTCTCGCAAGAGCAGTGGCGGGTGAAGCGAGTGTGCCGTTTTTTTCAA
Source organism: bacterium (assembly GCA_021161885.1). Taxonomy (GTDB): domain Bacteria; phylum Auribacterota; class Auribacteria; order Auribacterales; family Auribacteraceae; genus JAGGZS01. Next base: position 2,438 of record JAGGZS010000112.1, on the reverse strand, counting down.
TAAGCGGATCGGATTTTGTTGAAATGTTCGTTGGAGTGGGCGCTTCACGCGTGCGTGATCTTTTTGTTCAGGCAAAAGCCAAGTCGCCATGTTTGGTTTTTATTGATGAAATCGATGCGGTCGGACGTCAGCGCGGAGCGGGTTTAGGCGGCGGGCACGATGAACGTGAACAGACGTTGAACCAATTGCTTGTCGAAATGGATGGTTTCGAGGTAAACAGCAGTGTGATTATCATAGCCGCTACTAACCGCCCTGATGTGTTAGATGCCGCTTTACTGCGGCCGGGCAGGTTTGACCGTCAGGTCGTAATAGATACTCCTGATGTAAAAGAACGTGAAGCTATTATAAAAGTTCATCTTCGCGGTAAACCGTTAAACAAAGATGTTTCTACCGAAGTTTTGGCGCAAAGGACTCCCGGTTTTTCAGGAGCCGATCTTGCCAATGCGGTGAATGAAGCCGCTTTGCTTGCCGCAAGGAGATCAAAAAAGAAAATAGATATGCTTGATTTTGAAGAAGCGATTGACAGAGTCGTTGCAGGTCCTGAACGCAGATCGAAAATTATAAGTGATGAGGAAAAGAAAAATGTGGCTTATCATGAAGCGGGGCATGCGCTTGTACGATATAATTGCCCGAATGCCGATCCTGTCCATAAAATTTCTATTATACCGAGGGGATTCGGAGCGTTAGGGTTTACGATGCATTTGCCCGCTGAAGACAGGCATATTATAAGCGCGAGAAAATTAAAAGAAGACCTCTCTACAATGATGGGCGGCAGAGTAGCTGAAGAAATAGTTTTTGGAGAGTTGTCTACCGGCGCCCAAAATGATATTGAGCGGGCAACCTCAATAGCCCGTAAAATGGTTTGTAATTATGGAATGAGCAAAGCCTTAGGTCCTTTGTCTTACGGTACTCCTGAACATCAGGTGTTTTTAGGAAAATATATCACAAGCGACGACAAAAATTTCAGCGAACAAACAGCTAAAGAAATTGATTTGGAAATAAGACGTATAATCGATGAAAGTTACCAGAGCGCATTTAAAATTATTAGTTCCCAACGAGATAAACTTGACCTGATAGCTGAACAGCTTCTTGTCGTTGAAGTTATGGAAAAAGAAGAATTTAACGCATTAATGGAAGGCAGAGAATATAATAACAGAAAAACAAGGACTGCTAAAAATTTTTCCGCGGATAAATTCGCTGATGATAATGCCAGTACCAAATCCGCAAAAAAAGAATCTGAAACAGATAAACAGCTTGTAACCGACATTAAAGAACAAGCAGAAAAAGTTTCGGATAAAGAATCAAAAGCCAAAAAGCCGAAGGTTTTTAAGAAGCAAACCGCTAAAAATTTATCAGATAAAAAAGATAAAAAAGCCTGATTTATCTAACTAACCTTTTAAAAACGCGAAGCTGTCATTGAATAGAAGCGTTGTCGGTTAATTTTTCAGTGGTTTTTCAATTAAAAAAAAATTATAATTCAAAATCTATTCCGAATCCGCCCCAAGGCGTAATATCTTCGTAACCGTCGTTTGTTTTTAGTCCTTTAGTAATGTGTATAAATCCCACTATGGTTATGTAGTCCCAGATAGGATAAGAATAACCGAGTCCCCAGTCTATGTGGGTAAGAAAAGTGCTTCCCGTACCTTTATGGGAATTTAAACCCATTGCGATAGACGGGGTTATTGTGCCGAGAGCATTAAGGTCGAAGTTGTGGGATAAACCCCATTCGCAGTAATACCCTTTTTCTTGCCGGTAATCGTAATTGGCAGTGAAAGTGGGATTTAAAAAAATGTCCATTGATAATGCCAGCCCGATTTCGCCGGAATCTTTGTCTTCGGGGATATCAATGTATGTCCATAACGGTTTTATTTCTAAGAGTTTGTATTTAAAGGTCGCGGATACGCTATGGTCTCGTTCAAGCGTATGAGGCGTAGACCTGTTGTAATCCGCCTGAAAATATTCGTACTCAAATGTTACGATATCAAAAACGGGAATGTTCGCGGAATAAAATTGGTGAATGTTCATCCCGTCCGGCGACGGATTGGTTCCTTCATCAAGCCAATGGCTCATAAAAAAAACGTGTGCCCCGAAATGGATGGGTAATGTGTCGGCGAACAGTAGTTCTTCATGTTCTTCAAGCGGTTCGGAATATTTTATTGAGCTTTTTGCGGAATCGTATATTTCGACAGATTTCTGCTCTTCGGCAAAAACGGTATTAGATAAAATAAGTAATCCGGTAACTGCTGTAAATAAACGATGGAAAAATTTCATAAAACAAATCCTCCTTAAATTTTTGGTTAAAAAAATGGAATAAAAAGCAATTGTTTTATTTATCAAACTTTATTTCATAAGTCAAACATTTTTTATATGGTCGCTTGTTTTTTTATCAGTATAAATAAAAATCGGGGGATTTTTAGGGATATTTTAAAATCTTGTAC
>JAGGZS010000173.1 GCA_021161885.1 bacterium | reverse complement strand
GGATGTAGTCTGGATAAAATTGAGAAAATAAATTAAATACGTACTGTTGTTTTTTCTCTTTTAGGATACTCAATTATAATGGGTAAGGTCATATTGCGGTTTTAGATAAAAATTTAAACATAACAAGGATACAAATAAGGCAAATTGAAAATCTGCAAGAAGAATTTTCTGATATAGAAAATTAATGTACTTTTCACAATCATTAAAATGGGTAGTATGCCTTTTATACGTAAACAGCGACATAACCTGTTTCCTGAACGATAATTCACTGATAAAAAATAATTTGTAAATACAAATATTTTTATATATTGCTTGTCAGCGGAAGTTCGGAATACCCCATTAAAAATTTATCTACATAATGAGCCATCTGCCTGCCTTGCGCAATAGCTTTTACCACTAAAGACGCGCCCATAGCGGTATCACCGGCAGAGAAAACTTCGGGAGTTGACGACATGTATTGGTTGTCTATTACGACATTCCCACGGTTGTCAAGCTCAACATTTAATCCGTTGATTAATTTATCATGCTCAACATGGATAAAACCCATAGCGAGCAGAACAAGGTCTGTTTTTATCTCAAATTCCGTTCCCGGCAGTTCTTTAAGCTGCGGTCGTCCGCCTGATTTATCGGTTACCCATTTTACTTCTACACAATGAATTTTTTTGACATTGCCGTTGCCTGTAAATTTTTTTGTATTGATACACCATCTGCGTTCAGCGCCTTCTTCCTGCGATGAAGAAGTCCTTAATATTATAGGCCAGTCTGGCCAGTTGGGATTGACCAAGGATTGTGTTTCCGGCGGTTTGGGCATAATCTCAAACTGATAAACTTTTTTGGCTCCCTGCCTGTTTGATGTGCCTATGCAGTCAGAGCCTGTATCGCCTCCGCCGATAACAACAACAACTTTATCTTTAGCGCTAATGCGTTCGGTATCTGGGATTGTATCTCCTGCGTTTATTTTATTTTGCTGGGTTAAGAAATCCATAGCGAAATGAATACCGTTCAGTTCACGCCCTTTGAGTTTTAAATCGCGAGGTGTCCGTGAACCGCATGTTAAACAGATAACATCAAAGGATTTTTTTAGATATTGCGCGGATATATCTTCACCTACATTGACTCCTGTTTCAAATTTGACGCCTTCCGCTCTCATCTGATAAAGACGTCTGTCTATAACCTTTTTGTCGAGTTTGAAATCCGGTATTCCGTATCTTAGCAGTCCGCCTATTCTGTCTGCCTTTTCGAATACAGTTACATCGTGTCCCGCCCTGCGCAGCTGCTGGGCAGCAGCAAGCCCTGAAGGACCGGAACCGATAACAGCTATTTTTTTGCCGGTTTCTTTTAAAGGTGGCTGAGGAGTTATCCAACCTTCTTTGAAACCTTGTTCAACAATCATTAACTCGATTATTTCTATAGTTACGGGATCGTCATTGATAGAAAGGGTGCATGCCGCTTCACACGGAGCGGGGCATATTCTGCCTGTGAACTCTGGAAAATTGTTTGTAGACTGAAGAATATCAAGAGCTTTTTTCCATTTTCCTCGAAAAACCAAATCATTGAAAACCGGTATCAGGTTTGCAAGCGGACACCCAATCGCGTGGCAAAAAGGTATTCCGCAATCCATACATCTGGCGGATTGAATTTTCTTTTTTTCGTCAGGAAACTCTTTAAGTAATTCCTTAAAGTCTTTTAATCGTTCCTGTATAGATCGTTTTTGGGGTAATTCCCGTTTATAATTTTTAAAACCAACAGGATCAGCCATAAAACTCTTATCTGCCTCCTATATTAAATACTTCTTCTGTTACGGATGCGGTATCGTCTTGTCGCATCTCTTCTTCTTTTAACTGTTCAAGTGCCCGTTTGTAATCGATAGGCATAATTTTTACAAAATAGGGTAATATTTGTTCCCAATTATTTAAAAGGGTTTCAGCATAAACGCTTTTTGTGTATTTCACGTGTTTTTTAATATATGTTTTTATAAAATCGATATCATCTTTCTCCGTAACAGTTTCTATATCAACCATATCAAGATTACATAAGGTATCAAATAACTGGTTGTAATCATATACGTAAGCGATACCGCCGCTCATACCTGCGGCAAAGTTTCTGCCTGTTTCACCAAGAACGATAACTCGTCCGCCAGTCATATATTCGCAGCCGTGATCGCCGACACCTTCAACTACGGCGACAGCGCCGCTGTTTCTTACCGCAAACCGTTCCCCAGCTACACCGGCTATAAAAATTTCACCGCTTGTCGCTCCGTATAATACGGTGTTGCCGATAATAATGTTTTTCTCGGATGGAAAAGACGATTTTTCCGGCGGATATACTATAATTTTACCGCCCGATAACCCTTTGCCGAGATAATCGTTAGTGTCGCCCGCAAGTTCAAAAGTCATACCGTTTATCCCGAAAGCGCCAAAACTTTGACCTGCTGATCCATTAAATTTAATATGAATGGTGTTTTCCGGCAATCCTTCCGAACCATAACGTTTAGCGATTTGTCCGGCGAGCATAGCGCCTACGGTTCTGTTGCAGTTTTTGATTTTTTGTTCAATGACAACCGGCTCTTTATTTTCAATAGCTTTTTTTGAAAGTTTAATAAGTTTTTTATCAAGACAATCTTCAAGTTTATGGTCTTGGCTTTTTATACATTTTAAACTTCCGCCTTTATGAACATTTACAGGAGCTAAGATAGCGGAAAAATCAAGTCCCTTTGCTTTCCAGTGATCGATTGCTTGAGCAGTTTCGAGCATATCTACACGCCCGACCATTTCATCGACGGTTCGGAATCCGAGTTCAGCCATAATTTCTCTTAGTTCATCAGCTACAAAGGTCATAAAATTCACTACATATTCTGGTTTTCCCGCAAATCGTTTTCTAAGGTCGGGGTCTTGTGTGGCTACACCTGCGGGACAAGTATTTAGGTGGCATTTGCGCATCATAATACATCCGAGAGTAACAAGCGCGGCAGTAGAAAACCCGTATTCTTCAGCGCCTAAGAGGGTTGCTATTGCCACGTCCCTGCCGGTTTTAAGCTGTCCGTCCACCTGCAGCCTGACCCGGTCTCTCAGTTCATTAAGAACAAGTGTCTGCTGGGTTTCGGAAATTCCAAGTTCCCATGGAATACCGGTGTGTTTAATTGACGACAGGGGAGAAGCTCCAGTACCGCCGTCATAACCGCTTATGAGTATCATATCTGATTTCGCTTTAGCAACCCCTGCCGCTATGGTGCCTACACCTACCTCGGATACAAGTTTTACAGATACGCGCGCAGAAGGATTAACATTTTTTAAATCGAAAATTAACTGAGCGAGATCTTCAATAGAATAGATGTCGTGGTGCGGAGGCGGGGATATTAAGGTAACCCCGGGAGTAGAATGGCGTATACGCCCGATTTCTTTATTGACTTTATGCCCGGGCAGCTGTCCGCCTTCTCCGGGTTTTGCTCCCTGTGATATTTTAATCTGCATTTCATCTGAGTTAGCAAGATAGTTTGTGGTTACTCCAAATCGTCCTGACGCCACTTGTTTGATGGCGCTTCTTGCGAAGTCTCCGTTAGGCAATGGCTTAAAACGCACTTCATCTTCACCGCCTTCGCCGCTGTTGCTTTTTCCGCCGATTCTGTTCATGGCAATGGCAAGGGTTGTATGAGTCTCTTTACTAATTGAGCCGTAAGACATTGCCCCGGTAGCGAACCGTTTTAAAATGTTTTCGACCGGTTCTACTTCTTCTATAGGAATTGGATTTCCTTTTTTGAATCTAAACAGACCGCGCAAGGTAAAAAGTTTTTCGGTTTGATCGTTAATAAGTTTAGCGTATTCTTTATATATATCATATGCGCCGGAGCGAGCAGCTAATTGAAGTTTGCTGATAGCCAAAGGCGACCATAAATGGCGCTGGCTGTTATGTCGGTAATGATATTCACCGCCGATTTCAAGCAGTTCGGGGTTTTTGCCGGAACGGGGAAACGCATTGCGGTGCCGCATAATTATTTCTTCAACGATTACATTAAGATCAATACCTGAAATTCTCGACGGCGTACCGGTAAAAAATTCATCGATGAATTTTTTATTAAGTCCGACAGCTTCAAAAATCATTGCTCCGCGATAACTGCGAAGTGTTGATATACCCATTTTAGAAAAAATTTTCAGCAACCCTTTTTTAATAGATTTTATATAGTTGTCAATCGCTGATTCTTGGCTGATTAGTTTTATGAAATCTTTGTTTTTAGCCATAAAAGATAATGTTTCAAAAGCGAGATAAGGGTTGATTGCGCTTGCTCCGTAACCTACGAGAAGCCCGAAATGCATTACTTCTCTTGCTTCACCTGTTTCAATAATAAGCCCTGTTTTGGTTCTTCGCCCTGTTTTTATTAAATAATTATGTACTGCTGAAGTCGCCAGCAGACTGGGGATAGGCGCATTGTTTTTATCAGCTCCTTTATCGCTGAGAATAAGTAGTGAACAGCCTTCGTCGATTTTTTCAGCAGACATTTCGCACAGTTCGTAAACGGCTTTGCGCAAAGCGTCAACTCCGCCTTTGGGATTGAACATCATTTGTAAAGTGGCGTTGTCTAATCCTCGCTTAGAAGCTGATGATCGGATATTTTTTAAATCATCATTAGATAATATTGGATGAGTCAGCTTGAGCTGTTTGCAGTGCTCAGGCGATTCGCTAAGCAAATTACCTTCGCTGCCGACGTAACTCATCAACGACATAACAAGTGATTCCCTATAAGGATCAATAGCCGGGTTGGTAACCTGAGCGAAAAGTTGTTTAAAATAAGAAAACAGCAATTGAGGTTTATCCGACAGTACAGCCAGAGGAGCATCGTTACCCATAGAGCCGATCGGTTCCTGCCCGTTGAGCGCCATAGGAGCGATAATCATGTTTAATTCTTCTTGGGTATAGCCGAAAAGAGTTTGTCTTCTTATAATGGTTTGAGGGTCCTGGTCAACAAGGCTTGGAGCGTCGAAAAGCCCTCTTAATTCAATCCGGTTTTGTTCAAGCCATCTGCGGTAAGGTTTATGGCGTGATATCCATGCTTTTATTTCATGGTCGCTTATAATACGTTGCTGTTCAAGATCAACAAGAAACATACGCCCCGGCATAAGGCGTCCTTTCGCGTAAATATCTTCAGGTGGAAACTCAATTACACCTACTTCAGATGCCAACACGACTAACCCTTGTTTTGTTACAACATATCTTGCCGGTCTTAATCCGTTTCTATCAAGCACACCGCCGATTTTTTTGCCGTCTGTGAAAACTAAAGCCGCAGGACCGTCCCACGGTTCCATAATCGTCGTATGATATTCGTAAAAAGCGCGTTTATCTTGGCTCATATGATATTTAGGGCCGAATGCTTCGGGAATAAGCATCATCATTGAATGTTCAAGGGAACGCCCGCCTTTGTATAATAATTCGAAAGCGTTATCCGCACAGGCGGAATCGCTTCCCATCTCGTTAATGATAGGAAATATTTTTTTTATATCGTTGCCGAAAAGAAGCGAAACCATCTGGGGTTCACGGGCTCTCATTCGGTTTATATTACCCCGCAGGGTATTTATCTCGCCGTTATGGGCAAGAAAATGAAAAGGCTGCGCTAACGGCCATGACGGAAACGTGTTAGTGCTGAAACGCTGATGCACAAGGGCTAAAGCGCTTTTGAGTTTCGGATTATGCAGGTCAGGGTAATACTTTACAATCTGATGAGCCGTAAACATTCCTTTGTAAACGATAGTTCTGCTTGATAAACTGCATATATAGAATTGATTTTGATTAATGCCGTTTTCAAGGGCGAATTTTTCCGCAAGCCGTCGTATGACGTATAGTTTACGTTCAAAATCATCGCTATGAGCTCCATTTGCATGAACAAAAAATTGTTTTATAACAGGCATTACTCGTAAAGCTATTTCACCTAAACAATCGGAATTAAACGGGACATCGCGCCAGCCGAGAAACGTTTTTCCGTTTTCATTTACGATTTTTTCTATCACGGCTTCCATTTTTGATTTTTTTTCCGTATCCTGCGGGAGAAAAACCATACCTACGGCATATTCGCCTGATTTCGGTAAAGATATTTTCAATCCGGTACACTCGGATTGAAAAAATTCGTCAGGCAGCTGCAGTAAAATACCCGCGCCGTCGCCTGTTTTATCATCCCCGCCTATTGCTCCTCTATGGACAAGGTTTAATAGAATGTTTAGTCCTTTTTCAACAATATCATGGCTTTTTTCGCCTTTAATGTTAGCCACAAATCCAACACCGCAGTTATCGTGTTCATACTGCGGGTTATATAATCCATGTTTATCAGGATATACGTTTTTTCCGCTCATTAAAACTTTTCTCCTTAAAAGAGTTATTTAAAAATTAATTAAGGGCATCGGTACATTATTTGCTGAATTTTAATGTAAAATTTTATCCAAAAAGCTGTTTTATCAATCGGGCAACGTATTATAT
>JAGGZS010000238.1 GCA_021161885.1 bacterium | reverse complement strand
CCACACAGGAAACTAAAAATATTATAAAAAGAAAAAAAATCAAAAAAGAAAAAACAGCAGTAATAATAGAGTCATCTTTAAACCTTGCTTTAATACCTGACAACGTCATAGATATGCGCGATGTGATAATATCCCCATTCGGAAAATATTTAGATAATGTGCCGGGCTATGCCGGCGGAATAATAAACGGGGACGGTTCTATCACATATTTAATAGATACGGCTTCAATTGAAAAAAGGATTGCGCTTTATGAACAGAAATAACCTTGATTATATTTTTAAAACCGAATCACAGGAAAACATAAAAATTATTGAAGAAAAACTTATTGAAATTGAAAAGTCAAATAATATAAAATCTGTAATACAAGAAATATACAGGTGCGCCCATTCACTCAAAGGCACAATATCAATGATTGATTCAGGCAACCTTAAACAAATTACACATAATATGGAAAATCTGCTTCAATCAATTTTAGAAAACAACATAATACCATCAACCGCAACGATTGACATTCTTCTTGAAACATGTGATTTTTTAAGCGCCCAAATAAATGATTATTCGCGAATATCTAACAGCAGCCGATACGGCACACTAACTGAATCCCTAAAAAAAAGCATAAAAAATGAAGAAAAGAAAAAATTCGATACTAACAAGGATAATCAAGCGCAATACATTGATGACAATGAAGTACAAACAAGAAAAGTAAACAATTTCCTTATCTTTCAAAGCGGCAGCCAATTATTTACTGTGCCAATGTATTATATAGAAGAAGTGTTAAACATTAATGTTATTAAACCGATAGAATATACAGAAAACTATATTCTTGGTGCAATGAATTTTCACAGTACGGTTATGCCTGTTATTGATTTCAATTTCAGGTTTGGGCTTTTTGAAAAAACCCAAAACCCGGATCATAGAATTTTAGTTTTTAACTATCATGAAACCCTTTTAGGTGTGAAAATTGATAAAACTATTAAAATGTTTTCGCCCGGACAGCTTGAATTTAAACGTGATAAGAATAGTAATTTACGCACTTTTTGCGACGGATTTTATTGTATAGATAACAAAAAAATATTTTTATTAAATGTGCCGACACTTTTTTATTATAAGAAAAATTAAACATAAAATTATAAAAAGGTTATTTAATGCTTAACCCCGAACAGATAAAAGTAATGATAGTAGATGATTCAAGCTTTGTTATCAATAAACTCAGAAATATAGCAGAAAAAGCTAAATTTCAAATTGTAGGCATAGCTAACGACGGATTTGAAGCTCTTACCATGTTTAAAGAATGTAATCCTGACGTAATAACCATGGACATTAATATGCCTAATATGGACGGGCTAGCGACTATGAAACTCATCCGCCAAATGAATCCGAACATAAAAATAATAATGTTAAGTTCAATGAGTACAAAAGATAAGGTAATCGAAGCGTTAAAGTACGGGGCTAAAAATTTTATTACAAAACCATTTTCTCCTGAACGTGTTGTGGCAGTAATCACACAAGTTGCCAACAAATGATTCTATTTAAAAAAACTCAAACTGTTTTAAACCAAAATTTTCAATTTCTTAATAGCTTCTTCAGCCGCTTTTAAACTGGCTTTCTTTTTACTTGAAGCTTCACCTGTTCCTACAACGGTATCGTTTACCTGTACTTCAACAGTGAATTTTCGTTCATGATGCAGTCCTTCTTCGGCTATCGTATTATATTTAGGCAGGTTACCGTAATGTTTCTGCGTAAACGCCTGAAGAATATTCTTGAAATTTTGATTGAGGACAAATTGATTTATGTTAGTTAGCTTAGGTTTTATAAGCGACCAAATAAAATCGTAAACAGTTCTATAACCGCTGTCTATGAATATTGCTCCTACAAGAGCCTCAAACGTATTGGCAAGTATTCTTTTACGTTTATGCCCACCCGCTTTTATTTCGCCGAAACCAAGCAGTATAAATTCGCCTAAATTAATTTCAACAGCAAGTTCCGATAAAAAATTTCTGCTCACAAGAGAAGATTTAAGAATAGACAGCTCGCCTTCCGTATAATCGGGATAAATTTTATAAAGTTCTTCCGTTACGCAAGAACCTATTATAGCATCGCCTAAAAACTCTAACCGTTCATTATCTTTAATATTCCTGTTTTGTTCGGATGTATAAGACCTATGAGTAAGCGACTGGCGCAGTAACTCAATATTTTTAAATTCGTAATTAATATTTTCTGATAATTTTCCAAAAGAAATTGCCATAACACTTCATTTATAAAAGGGATTACTGTTTTATGCGAAAAATTCAGCCTTGTTTTTCTGTAAGATAATTTTCAATAATTTTTCCGCGCCTATACCACCAGTTAATAATATTTTCTCTGGGCCGCGATGTGTTCAACACCGGAAAAAACTGGAATAACAACGATTCACCGGATATATCTTCCAAAGCAAGTATTGCGGATAACCTTACTTGCCGATCCTCGTCATTGGCGAGAAAAACTATCGGCTTTATAGTTATCGGATCATTAAAGCGAGCAAGAAGGTCAAGCACAAGTTTGCGTGTCCACCCGTCATGCGCTTCAAGGGAATCTATCAATAACGGAACAATATCATCTTTCTTCGCGTTTTTAAGGCTGTCATAGGCTTTCAAAGACACAATAACATTGTTATCCGTTAAAGACTCTAACAATAACGAATAAGCCTTTTTACTGCGTATAAAATTTAATCCTTGTACCGCGCTATAGCGTTTATTCCAATTAATAGAACTTAAATCATCCTCATATTTTTTGATTTTTCGAGCGGTCGGCCTGAATAATAACGATATTGACGACGGAATATCTATTACAATAAATTTAGCCAAAGCGGCAGGAGCATACAAAACATTATGAAAAATATTCCTTTTATCTTCTTTTTTTAAACTTTCCGAGTGTCCGGGCATCGCCTGAAAAAAAATAAAGAACAAAACCAGTATCCATAATTTTTTCATTATTATTTTGATCCCTTTAAAAGCTTTAATTCTTTTATTCTGTCCCTAATAACATTTAAATCTATTTTATCGGATTTTTCTTTTGCCAACAGCTCAAGACACAGTTTGTACTGGCGCAAAGCGTTTTCTTCTTGAATAAAATAATTATCGTAAATAAATGCTAAATTATAATGTGTTTCCGCGTCATCAGGATCAATTTCCAGAATTTTATTATATAATCGCACAGCGGATGACGGGTTGCGGTTTTTCAACTGGATTGACGCAAGATTAAATAAAGCGGGTATATGATCAGGCTTAAGTTCCAATACCTTGTTATAATAAATTACAGCCTCGTTAAGCAGGTTGCCTCGGCTGTATACAAGCCCCATATAATAATTCGCGTCTATATCATCGGCGTTTTTAGATAAAATTTTAGCCAGCTCATGGCGTGCTTTATCATACTGCTGTGTTTGTATATAGTTAACAATAAGTATTTTTCTAAGCTCTTGGTTGGTTGGGTCGCGTAATAACTTTTCTTCCATTTTTTTTTGTTCCGCAGGCGATACAGACGAGAATACCGTTTTGCCCGAGTGTATTTGGGCACAGCCTATAACACACGCAAAAGAAAGGCAAATTATAATTTTATAGAATTTCATAATGCGGTTACCTGAAATAAAAGTGAACTAAATTAATAAATAAACTATATAAATTATGTTATAAAGTCAAGAATAATGTTAGCTGTATAATTTTAAAATAAATTTTTAAATATATTTTTTGGATGGACAAAAAACGTAACCGGCAAGAATAAACAAAATTATCATTGAATCGAAATGATACCTTGCCGTCCCCCTATATAAACACAACAATATAAAATTGAAT
>JAGGZS010000310.1 GCA_021161885.1 bacterium | reverse complement strand
TACATGATGAAATACAAATTAACACTTTAAGAGAAGACAAAATAGAAGTTCAGACGGATTCCCCTAATGTGCCCGACGGCGAAAAAAATATTGTTTATAAAGCAATTGGGTTATTAAAAAAGTTTTTTGATATTAAAGAAGGAGTTTCTGTTTTTATAAAGAAAAAAATTCCGTCAGGAGGCGGTTTGGGTGGAGGAAGCAGTAATGCCGGAGTTGTTATAAATTATTTAACGGAACATTGGCATTTAGATATCAATAACAAAGAAGTTAAATCTTTAATTTCTTTTCTTGGAGCTGATGTGCCTTTTTTTGTACAAAATAAACCACTGTCTTTATGTAGAGGAATAGGGGATATAACAGAACCTGTTGAAATTTCTTTAAATCTTTGGTTTGTAGTTGTTAATCCATTGATTTGTATTAATACCAAACAGATGTATGGAAAAATTAAATTGACATATGAACCTAAACAGGCTACAATAGTAGTAGATAAAATAATTAAAAATTCTTTTGAGAACATAACGAAGAATTTATTTAACAGATTTGAGGAATTTGTTGTACCTATTTATCCTGTTATAAAGGAGATAAAATCTCAATTAATAAAATTGGGATGCGAAAGCTCTTTGATGAGTGGTTCCGGATCAACTGTTTTCGGTTTAGTTCGGAACAAAGAAGCGGGCGAAAACATTGTTCATGCTTTTAAGAATATTCATCCAGATTGGTTTTGTTGTCTTTCACGAAGCATGATTTTAACTAATTAACATTATTTGCTTGCAAGGAGGGTAATGTATGGAAATTCGTAGAAGAAGACACCAAGGACAAAGATTTCAAATTCGTTATGGAAAAAAATGGAGAGCAGGCGATGGAAATTACAGAAGTAAAAGTATATCCGAAAAAGATAGTAAACGATAAAAAACTTAAAGCCTTTGTTACCATAACTTTTGATAATTCTTTCGTGGTAAGGGATATTAAAATTATCGAAAGCAAAAAGGGTTTGTTTGTCGCAATGCCTAGCGCTAAAATAACGGCCTCTTGCCCTGAATGTTCGCGTAAAAATCCTGTAAGAAACGTTTACTGCGGGTTTTGCGGAGTAAAATTGGAGGAGTTTATTTCTAATAATCATGAAGAAGAGCATCGCGATGTCGCTCATCCCATTAACGCTGAAACGCGAAAATATATTCATGATATGATCATGAAACAATATGACAAAGTATTGCAGGAAGAAAAGATTATATAATTTGATTTTTGTTTTTATTACAATAAAATAATTAGTTTTTTAACGTTCTGACGATATTAGTATAATCTTTTCAACTTTTACTTGCTTGGTGATATGCGTTATATTTTTTCATTTATAATATTTTTTTTGGTTTTCATAAAGTCATCAAGTGTGTTTTCTGATCCTAAATTTATTTATGAACAAGCTCTGTGCAACATAAAAAAGGAGTATGATTATTTAAAGCATAATTATACTGCCGATATTATTGCTGAGCTTGATAAAACTAATTACAGCAATAAGAAATATTCAACACGCATAAAATTAATTTATAAAGGTCTTATTGAAGCGGAAAATATTTTATATAAAAAAATAACAAATATTGATGCTGAACTACTGAAAGGCACTGAAATTAAAGGGGTAGTTTTTTTAGACCCCGGACATGGCGGCGATGATACCGGAGCAACCGTTCCGCCTTGTTTAAATGATAGAGATAAAATACTTTTTGCCGAATCGGATATAACTTTTGCTATATCTCAAATTGTTAAGAAGAATTTAGCTGAGAAAGGGTATTTTGCCGTACTTTCACGCGATTCCGTAGAAGACGGACCTTCTCTTTATGCCAGATCCGCCTTGTGTAGAGCAATTAATCCGGATTTATCGGTTTCTGTCCATTTAAATTCATCCCAGTTTGCATACCCGATTTTTGATATGCCTGAAACAGCAATGCCTGAAATTAATTATACACGGGTATATGTTTGGGCGCCAAGGGTACAAGACCTATTGATCCCCTTTTATATGGATATTTATAAGAAAATTAATTTAGCCGGTTCAAGGGAAAAAACTTTGGAATTGGCTGAATTAATGTCTTTATCTTTAAAAAAATATTTAGGGATCGATTTTTATATGCCCGATGAAAAACTTGCTAATTTGGCAAACCTTAAACTATTGCGAAAAAAACTTCAGAATAAAAATATTATTGTTTCGGCGAAAAGACAATATGCGAAAGTGTCTGAAAGTATTGTTCCTGTTGAAGTGTCATCATTAAATAGAAGAATCAGCAAAAAATATTTCGAGCAAGTTAGAAATATCTCAGGTGTAGACGGTAAAGATTTGCATATGGTAAGAGAGATGCCGCAAACCCCCTCTATATTAGTAGAATCAATCTTTATCTCGAATCCTGATGAGCAGAATTTGCTGCGGAATTCGGATAGAATTAATCAGATCGCCAACGCAATTGAATATGCGATTATTGAATATTTTACTAATTTACCTAAAACTAAAAATAAATAATTTGTTATTCTGTGATTTTAGCGAAATCTGCTGGTTGATCTTTTTTCTCAAAACTTTTTCCCGAGAAAAAATCTGATACAGAACCTTCAATGCTTTTCGGAACGGATACAATG
>JAGGZS010000270.1 GCA_021161885.1 bacterium | reverse complement strand
GAAATTTAGAAATTTTCCCTATACTTTTGCAACAACCCCATGAGAGGGGAACATTGTCGGATATATCCCGCCTACTATAATAGGCACATCAGGATAAATTTTTTTAAAAACCTTAATTGTCCTTGCCGTGCCGGTGTACCAATAAGTCATCATTGAACTTATAAGGCAGATATGGGGTTTAGGAATTGATTTTAAATAATCTATGAAAAATTCTTCCGGCAACCCGTATTGGTAAAAAGACCTTTGCACATAGGATATAACAGGGGGTTTTTTGATTAATTTTTTATAAAATTTTCCGGCATAAAAATTCTTCTTTTCGCTGTCTGACCACCCTTTTGGTTTTCGCTTTAGCAATAATCGATGGTAACGGTCAAGGCAGTCGAGCAAAAAAACCTCAACCGCCGCTGAACGCAGCCATTGAGCAATAGTCAGCAAAGCCATAGGTTTACACCAAAGGTCATACGCCGCGAAATCATGAATCCATGGATTAATTAAAAGAGCGCGCCGATTACTCACGGCACGCTCTTTTTTTTAAAAATTTCATATTGTTAATATAATAAATATTGAATTAGGCTTTGCCTCCGCAACCCAATACGCCTATTTTTCTTTTCACAACCTCTTTTATAGCCTCACGAGCCGGACCTAAATATTTACGCGGATCAAACTCAGCAGGATTCTCCGCGAAACATTTTCTTATCATACCTGTTAAAGCAAGACGTAAATCCGTATCAATGTTCACTTTACAAACAGCGAGCTTAGCCGCTTTAGAAATCATTGATTCAGGTACGCCTTTAGCGCCTGGAATTTGAGCGCCGTATTTATTGCATATTGCTACAAGATCTTCAGGCACACTTGATGCGCCATGAAGTACCAGTGGAAACCCGGGAACTTTCTTAGCTATTTCTTCTAACCGTTCAAAATCGAGTTTCGGTTCGGATTTGAATTTATAAGCGCCATGGCTTGTGCCGATAGCCACCGCGAGCGAATCCACATTCGTTCTTTGCACAAATTCTACCACCTGATCCGGATCGGTAAAGATAGCGTCTTTTTCCGCCACTGAAACATCATCTTCAACACCGGCTAATTTTCCAAGTTCCGCTTCAACAACAACACCTTTGTCATGAGCGTAATCCACAACTTTTTTTGTAAGCGCGATATTTTCCTCAAACGGATATTTCGAGCCGTCTATCATAACCGAGGTAAACCCGCCGTCCACACACTTTTTACAAATTTCAAAATCACCGCCATGGTCAAGATGCAGACATATAGACAGATCAGCTGTTTCAAGAGCCGCCTGCACAAGATGAACCAAATATTCATGCCGTGCGTATTTACGGGCGCCGGCAGATACCTGAAGGATAAGAGGAGCGTTTTCTTCAGCGGCCGCTTCCGTAATACCCTGTAAAATTTCCATGTTATTTACGTTAAAAGCACCTACGGCGTAATTACCGTCATAAGCTTTTTTGAAAAATTCTTTTGTTCCGACAAGCGGCATAATAAACTCCTTTCATATTAAAACTTTCTCATTATTTACTGCTAAACATCAAATAACGATGGTAGATTTAAATTCCATATTCTAATGATGAGGTGCTGATGAGTCAAGCATATATTTATTATTATTAACATCCGAGTAATTGCACTCAATTTTTTTTCACATTCAACGCAAACCAATCAATTCAGGTTTTATTCACAAACCAGATTAATTAATTTAATTATTCTATCCGCCCGATTTTTCCAAGAATACTGAGTTGCGTCTTTTAACGCGTTAGCGGTAATTTTATTAAGAAGCGCGTCATCAGAGTCTAATTTATTGACAGCCTCAGCCAAAGCTATCGGATCCGCAGGCGGATAAAGCAGTCCGTTTACGCCGTCAGATATAATTTCTCTTATGGAAGGTAAATCGGACGCAACAACAGCGGTTCCAGATGACATTGACTCGAAAAGTTTAAGCGGCGAGGTGTAATCTCTTGCCATCACGTTATCAGGAAGCGGTATAACCGATATTTTAGCGGTTTTGAGATGAGAAGCAACATCTTTTGGTTTAATAAACCCTAAAAAAGATATTTTATCTGCGATGCCAATCTGCCGCGCTTTATTTTTTAATCGTTCCAAATCGTCTTCAAACGGGATTCCACCTATCACCTTAAGAGTCGTGTTGATATATTTCATCGCTTCAATTAAAGTATCCACTCCTTTCCATGGGTACACCTGCCCGATATATATTATTCCTTCACGCTTAACATTTTTATCTGGTTTAAAAGATTCAGTATCAACTCCGTCGGCTATAACCTGAATTTTTTCATCAGGTATAATAAAGATTTCTTTTATTTTTTCTTTAAGCCGGCGTGTTATAGTTATCACAATATCGCTATGATTAAAAATATATGATTCCCGCTGTTTAATGCGTGAGACCTTTTTACTGTTTGCAGGCTCAGTCGCGGGAAAAAGAAGATGCTGGCGCTGCGCCATAAGATAACTTACAATATGCGACTCATAAAAAAGTTTAAAATTAAACAAATTCTTAAAAGGAATAAGAACACGGGCTAAAGCAAGGTCTCTGAGGAAAAAACAGTCTACTTTTTTTATAAATAACAAATAGGTTATATATATCAGTACGCAAACGTAATACGATTTATTCCATATAAAAGGGTGTCCGTCATAATTTATTACCCATAACCTTTTTATGATTAAATTGTTATGTGGCGTTATGCCGTAGAACGCAAGTATTTGTTTATCGCTTAACGAGCACGACCGCCGAACAAGCAGATAAACTTTGACTCCGCATTGCGCCAAAGCGCGGCAAGTGTGAATTATCTGGATAGAATTAGCTCGTTCCATAGGGAACCTGATATTAATCGGGTAAACTATTGTTTTTTTTGTATGTTCAGAAAAAATTTTCATCATATTTTTGTATTGTACCTGCGTATAACACTTTTGGGCAGTTTACTGTCAAAAAGTTTAAGTTTTGCTGATAAAGGAGCTATTTCATTTTTTTCAACCGCGTAAAAAGAAACAGCGTTTCCGCCGCAGACAATATTATCTTGTATTATCCATTCTCCTACTTTTGTCCAGTTATCCGGCAGCCCGCCTATATACGGCTTAAACCATCCATCATAAATGACAGCTATTTTTGTGCGGTTATATTTAGTAACTATATCCAACGCTTTAACAGAATAATTTTTATTTAGCCTCGCATCAGCTATATACATATTGGCAAGTCCCCATAAATCAGTGCAATAGACATCGCTGTAATAATTAACCGCCCCGATATCGTTCAAGGCTATCGACTGATTATTATAGTACTGCTTGATAAAACGAGCCGTCTGGCATTGCTGCTCATAAATATTTTTTGGGGCTAAAGACAGCTTAAATAATGAATAATAACAATGTTGCGCGTCATAAGCAATTACAAGAACAAAAATAAAAAAAACTATATATATAAAAATATGCTCTGCCCTTAATAACTTAATTGACGGAAAATTAATCTTCGCGGTTTTAAAATAATCAAAAAGCAAAAAAGCTATTGAAAAAATACCGGCAGCGTTCAAATACCCTACATATCTTTGCAGCATTCCTATGCGGGCAAAACAAATATGTATCAATAAAACTACAATAAAAATAAAAGAATAAAGAAAATATCTCGATAAAAACCGTTTTTTTATGAATAACGACAAACCGCCAAGACATAACGCGCATATAAGTTCCCTAACTAAATAAGTGTTCATATAAAATTTATCAAGCCCCTTTTGCAGAAAAATTAATATGCCGCTAAAAGAAATTTCAGGGTGCGCGCTTTTTAACATCACTGAATTCGGGAAAAAATACCATCCTTTGCTTACTGAAATAAAACCTAAAACAGCAATAGGAATTATAGAAAATATAAATAGTAAACCCGATTTTTTGTAATCGCGTTTTAATATATATAAACAACATATTAAAAAAACGACACATAGAGATTCGTACCTTGCCATAACAGCCAAAGGCGCAATTATAAGTAACCGCCTGAACACGCAGCTGCCCGCTTTTTTTTCGTCATCTGAAATATCGCAAACAGCGTAATAAATAAACATCAAATTCAAAAAAGTATGCAGAATATGTTCTATCCCAATAAAAATCAAAGACGGCAACGGTATAAAAAGAACTAATGATATAAGAAAAACAGTCAGAAATATTTTATTTTTAGATTCTTTTAAAGCAATTTTATAAACCCAGAAAAGAAATATTAAAGAAATTAAAATATTAAGGATAAACGGGGTTAACGTATGCACTCCTGTAACAAAATAAAAAAACGATAAAACAATCGTCCATAACGGCGATGAAGATGTTGACGAAAAAGAATGTTTTGTAACACCCCATACCCCATGAGTAACAATATTTTTTGCCATTGCCATATGAATGTACGAATCGTCAAGGGCATATGCAAAATGTCCGTCGGTTTTCGTCAAAACAAGCATTAAATGAATAAAAACTATTCCCAGCAATACGCCTGCGGCTATAAAAAACGGAGAATTTCTTTTTATATAAACCATAACCGCCTTTAGAAAAAATTTTTTCGCTAACATTATTTAAATAATATTAATAGATTTTAACGTATGCGGCAATAACTGTTTTTTTAAAAGATTTTTTTTACGCGTTAAAAAATTTTCGTATTGATTCGATGACAATATCTTGACTAGACCGGGCAAGACTCGGGTATAACGGCAGAGACAAGATACGAGAACAGCTTTTTTCCGCATTAGGAAACTGTCCCTTTTTGTATCCAAGATAACCATAGGCTTGTTGAAGATGAATAGGTATGGGATAATGAATAAGAGTGCCTACGCCTAATTGAGCTAAATAATCCTGAAGATTATCCCGCTTATCCGTGCTAATCACATACAGATGAAATACATGCGATCTTTCATCAGCTATTTTCGGCAGTTCCAAGCCGGATATATCCGACAATCTTTCCGTATAATATTCAGCGAGTTCGTTACGTTTTTCATTATATTTATCAAGATAGTCTAATTTAACGATTAAAAAAGCGCATTGTATTTCATCAAGCCGACTGTTTAAACCGTTGCGGACAGTTTTGTATCTATCAACAAACCCGTAGTTCCTTAACTGCCTGCAAATTTGAGCGATTTTATGATTATTCGCGATAATCATCCCGCCGTCTCCGTACCCGCCCAGATTTTTTGTGGGGTAAAAACTAAATGCCGACACAGCGCCGAAGGAACCTGCTTTTTTCCCTTTATACATGGCTCCATGAGCTTGAGCGCAATCTTCTATTACGATAATATTGTTTTCTGCGGCTATGGCGTTAATTGTGTCCATATCAGAGCATTGCCCGTACAAATGAACAGGAATTATTGCTTTTGTTTTAGCGGTGATAGATTGTTCTATTGATTTCGGGTCAATTAAATAAGTATCGGCTTTAATATCGGCGAAAACAGGCACAGCTCCTGTTGCCGTAATCGCGCTGACCGTGGGAACAGCCGTATTCGGCGCGGTAATTACTTCGTCGCCCTGTCCTATCCCGCACGCCCTAAGGGCAATCTCAATAGCATCCGTTCCGTTTGCTGTCCCGATAGCGTAACCAGATCCGATATAAGAAGCGAATTTCTGTTCAAACTCATCAAGTTCAGGACCCAATATAAAATAACCCCTGTCAAAAACACGGGCAAACGCTTGTTCCAGTTGCGGCCTTATCTCTTTGAGTTCGCTTTTAAAATCAAAAAACGGTATCATTTTTTCTCCAAAAAAACTTTTTTCAAAAATCTTTAAAAATAATATTCTTTATATTTTTTATAAAACTCATAGGTTTTTTTAAGCCCGTCTTTAAAAGATGTTTCAGGTTCCCAGCCAACTGTATTTTTTATTTTGGAATAATCCGCTATAAAATCGCCTATTTCTATCGCTTTTTTGTCTTTAGGATACTCAACGTGTTTTATTTTTCCAGACCCCGCGACTTCAATAACCGCTTCGGCTGATTCAAGAATGCTCACTGCGCGCCCGCTTCCAAGGTTATAATATTGACCGTTCGTGTCATCGCTTGCGCAAACCCGCAAAAACGCCTCAACCGCGTCATCGACATAAATAAAATCCCGTTTGGCAGTACCGTTATCGTAAATGGTTATCTCTTTGTTTTCCATGGCAAGACGCAAAAACCAATTCAAATACCCCTGTTTACTGTGCCTCATCTGATGGCGCGGTCCGTAAGTATTTGTTAATCTTATTGAAGCACTCCTTATGCCGTACGCGTTATTGTATACAAGATGATAAAGCCCGCCGGCTATTTTGTTTATGCCGTTCACATCGGTCGGCAGCAGCGGATGTGATTCGTCAACAGGTGTTTTTTCTATCCTGCCGTATTCCCCTCTTGTGCCTGCTAATACAATTTTTATGTCCCGATTGTTTTTACGGCACGCCTCAAGGATAGTAAGCTGGCTTCGGCAGTTAATTTCAAGATCGGTATACGGATCGGTCATACTGTCTATATGGCTTAACGTGCCTGCCATATTAAACAGGTAATGTTTATTTTTTACCAAAACGTTCATACTGGCTTCATCGCGCACATCAGCTATGTTTACATTCACTTTGTCTTGTATTGCATCAATGTTAAACAAGTTGCCGCCGTACTGGGGAATAAGCGAATCAACGAGTGTAATCTCCTTGGCGGTACCCGCGAGCCGATTAGCTATTGTGCTTCCGATAAACCCGAGCCCTCCTGTTATGAGAATATTTTTATTTTTATAAACATCTAAATAATATTGTTTCATCAATCACCTTCTTGATTATATTAATTGTGAAAAAACGGTTAAATAATCTTTGGATATTTTCTCGTAAGACCTGTTTTCGCCGACCCATTTTCGCCCTTCACAGCCGAGTTGACGGCAAAGTTTTTTATCGATACTTAATTTAAGTATTATATCAGCAATAGTATCAGGTTCGTCAATAGAAACAATAAATCCCGATTTTTTATCGACTGCGGAGTCGCGCATAGCCCCGCAATCACTTAATATCACCGGTTTTTCAAACATAGCCGCTTCAAGAGCGGTTTGGGATACCCCTTCTTCATATATGGGTAACTGCACATAAATATCAAAAACAGGATACAGTTCAAGGAGTTCCTCGTAACTGACAGCCCCGATAAAAGTAATGCTCTCTAATACGCCAAGCCGGACAGCTAAATTCCTGAGCGACTGCACATCGCCGCCGCCCACAATACATAAATGAAGGTTACTGTTTTTCTGAAATGCCGCCGCAAAAATTTTGAGTAATATATCATAACCTTTTCTTACGGAAATTCCGCCTACACTGCCTATAATAAAGCTATTTTCCGGTAACTTATATCTTTTTTTTACCGAAAAAAATTTTTTTTTATGTGAAATTTTAAATTTAGCCGTGTTCACCCCGTTAAAAATGAGGTGCGAATCGTGTCTTAATTTTAAATTTTTAAGTTCATCCTGAAGGCTTTTGCTTGATGCCGTTACAGCGTCAGCCGAGGAAAACACTATTTTATTAAGCATAAGTCTTAGCCTTTTTTTAAGGCGAGTGATAACCGAAGCATCCGCAGACGGAGTAATCCAGCGCAGTTCCTCGCCGTAAAGCGATATGACAACAGGTATGCGTTTTAGTTTAGACCACAAAACAGCGGAATATGTTAAATGGGTAACTCCGGCAATATGAATAACATCGCATCTGATTTTTTTTATGCGGATAAAAAAAACAAACGGAAAAACAAACCGCATAAACAAACGGGAAAATTTAGATTTTTCATTAGTTATCAGCCTGTTTTTCAGTCTATACACATCCACCCCTTCAATCTGTTCATAAGAGACATCCGTAAGTTTCCACGGTTCCCACGGAAAATAGCAGATAACCGACACTGTGTGCCCTTGTTTAATTTCTTCCGCGGCGGTTTCCCGAAAAACAGTGGTTAGCCCCGCGAAACTCGGCAGGTAATGGGGGGTAATATGACATATTCGCATTAGTTATCCTATTTTATTGCCTTGATAATTCAATTCTATATTCGGATTAGGTTTTTTAGAATTTATATTAGATACAACATTCAGTCAAGCGGAAATTATCCGCTCGGCGGGGCAAATAACGGTTTTATTTTTTCAGATAAATTGTCCCTGCAAAAAAAATTTGTAATTTGAGCTGAAAAATGATATTATCCGCATAATAAATCTAAAAAATCGATAAAATAAAGGATTGATCTGCCATGAGGAATAAAATAGCTGTTATAGGAAGCGGATTTGTAGGCGCCACATTAGCACAAAGAATAGCTGAAAAAAATCTCGGAGACGTGGTTTTACTTGATATTGTAGACGGTATCGCGCAAGGCAAAGCCCTCGATATGTACGAATCTGCGGCATTAGAAAAATTTTCATCAAAGGTTACAGGCACTACAAGTTACGACGATATTCAAGACGCAGACATAGTAGCCGTAACCGCAGGGTTAGCCCGCAAACCGGGTATGACCCGTGAAGATTTACTGCTCAAAAACGCTCAAATTATAGGGGGAGTATGCAAAGAAATAGCCGATAAAGCGCCCAATTGTATTATTATTATGGTTACTAATCCGTTAGATATAATGGCTCAGCTGGCTTTGGCGGTAACAAAATTTTCGCCAAAAAAAATTATCGGTATGGCTGGAGCTTTAGACTCTGCGAGGATGTGTGCTTTTATCGCAATGGAACTTGATGTTTCTCCTGTGGACATTAACGCAATGGTTCTCGGCGGACACGGCGACTCTATGGTGCCGTTACCCCGCTACACCACTGTAAGCGGTATTCCTATTACAGAACTTATGGATACTGAAACCATAGAAAAAATCAACAACCGTACCCGCAAAGGCGGGGCGGAAATAGTAAAACTGCTTCAATCGGGCAGTGCCTATTACGCCCCTTCAGCAGGCGCTGCGCAGATGATAGAATCTATATTAACAGATTCCAAACGGATTATTCCATGCAGTGTTATGCTTAACGGCCAATTCGGACTGAAGGACGTGTTTATAGGCGTGCCTGTTAAATTAGGAAGAAATGGAGTCTGCGATATAATTGATTTAACTTTGAGGGATAACGAAAAGTCGGCGCTTGATCAATCGGCAAATGTCGTCAAAGAAAATTTTAAAAAAATTATGCGGTCAATCTAATAATCTAATACAAATAGATTTCTTTGCGGGCAACAATAATTTTCATCTGTTTTTTTTCATTCTTTTAAAATAATCGACAGTAAGTGTTGATACAAGCGGGGCAAGACAAATAAGGGCGATAAGGTTAGGCAGAGCCATCATAGCGTTAAATGCGTCGCAGATATTTATTATTATGGAATAATTGGTTATCGCGCCTAAAAAAACAACGACTACGTATAAAATTCGATAATAAATTATCGCTTTATGTCCGAACAGGTAATCTACCGCCCTGTCACCGTAATACGACCATGATATCACGGTAGAGAACGCGAAAAAGATTATTCCTAAAGATACAATCCAGCCTGTGCCGGGCAACCCGATATCAAACGCCATAGATGTTAACCGTCCGCTGGTTTGCTCCACATCAGCGGCTCCGGTGCATACAATGACCAAAGCGGTTATACTGCATACTACGATTGTATCTATAAAAGGGCCTAGCATCGCCACAAGCCCTTCCCTGACCGGTTCATGGGTCCGGGCCGCGCCGTGGGCTATGGCTGCGGATCCTAATCCGGCTTCATTAGAAAACAACCCTCTAGCGACTCCCGCTTTGATTACCCCGCCGATCAGTCCGCCCTGTACAGCCAAAGGGGCGATGAAAGCATGGGTAAATATCATTTTTATGCCGGGTAATATAAGGTGATAATTCTTCAACAGGATAACCAGTGCGCCGGTAATATAAAAAACGCACATAAAAGGAACAATAGCGCCCGCTACTTTCGCTACCCTTTTTATACCGCCAATGATTACAAACGCCACCAGTGCAGACATAACAATACCGCTCAAAAAATTCAATAAAAAAACAGGTTCCGAGCCGAACCCGAAAAGGAGCGTGTTAAAAGCAGTAACCACATTATTGCTCTGAAACATATTTCCTATACCGAACGAAGCCAAAACCGTAAACAAAGCGAACAACACAGCGAGCCACTTAAACTTCTTGCCGAGCCCAAGTTCGATAAAGTGCATAGGTCCGCCGTGTGTTTCGCCGTGTTTATCGACTTTCCTGAATTTCACGGATAAAGTACAGCTTGTAAATTTTGTAGCCATACCGACAAAAGCGGTAACCCACATCCAGAATACCGCTCCCGGTCCGCCGATTAAAATGGCAGTAGCCACACCGACAATATTGCCAGTGCCTATTGTAGCGGATAATGCTGTGGCAAGAGCTTTAAAATGACTGACTTCACCGGGATCGCGCTTATCGTCAAATTTGCCAAGCACCACCTTGACAGCGTGGACAAATCCGCGCCATTGTATGCCTTTCATCCGAAAAGTAAGGTAAATGCCTGTACCCACAAGCAAAATCATCAGAGGCAATCCCCATATAAAGGAATCAGCCTTATTGACAATTACGCTGAAAATATTTTCCAATTTCGAATAATTCATATTTATACGTCTTTCAAACTTTATTTACTGCAACGATTGTCAGCGGAAAAAAATAAAAATTTTGAGAACTATCTATAGCGTTATATGTCCCTATGACAATGCTATCATTTATTATATTCATGTCAAGATATGAACAGCGTTTGCGTTGAGCTTCGCGTAAACCATAAAAAAAGGGTTATCCGATTAAATCAGATAACCCTTTAAAACCTATAAAAAATATTTTAATGAAAAATTATATTCGAAATTTTCTTTTAATAATTCCCGCCAAACTTAACCCGAAAAGAACAATAGTCAAAGGTTCGGGGACAGACGACGGATTAGTTTCGTAAGCCGATAGTTCAACACTGGTGCTGTCGTGCCAGAAATGGCATCCGTATCCTACCTCGAAATAATCTATCCCGACAAAATTGTGCATACTGTAATCAATATCTTTCACGTAATTATTGTTATATAACATCTGCTGGTTTAAGAGATCAAACGTAATCGAAAAGTTAGTGTATTTATCGACTCGGTATTTATCTACAAAACTCCATGAACCGCCAATATTGAAGAAAACATCTATAAATTCCGAATTATTAAACCCGTGTCCGGTTAAAGTAACTTTAAGATCGGTTATATTATTATAATAATTATCGAATTCAAAAATGTCGCCGCTCTGGTAGTTTGACGAATCTCCTCCGACCGGGAAATAAAGTTCCGCCTCAAACCTTGTATCTCTGTAATCTTTGTGGTTATCGATGTAGAACGACGTTGAGTCGGCATCGGTGAATTGATAAGCCGATGCGGTTAATGAAATTGATGACAGAATAAATACACTAAGAAAAACAAACAACCTTGTTTTCATCTTATGACATCCTGTTACGTGTTGAGCAAATACATTGTTTTAAGCGGTTAAAAAATATCCAATCAATTAAGCGACAAGTTCAAGTTAAAAGACCTAAGCATTATTTAAATATCGACATTTTTACGTATAACTTTAACTCTTGACTATATTATTACTTACACATTTTTTCATAGTTGCAAATTTTTTAAGTTTTTTTATTCTTGTAAGGCGTTAAACTAATTACACGGAAACAAACAATTAATTGTTTGAATTCAAATTTATTTATTAGAATAATTGTTTGAAAATTTTTCAAAAACAATTAAGATTATTAAACCGATAAATATAACATTTAATATTCAACCGGTATGATGAAAAAATTTTTTATTTTAGTTGTTTTCATATTTTTAACGATACATAAATGCGAGGCATTGACATTATCATCTAACGGTAATGAATGGATTACCGCGTCAAGAGAACAAAAAATATTCGTCTGCAAAGATGTAATGCGAAAAAAAGGCAAAGATACGGCTTACTGGTTGGTGTCCATAGACTTATATTATAAATCATCCGGTAAATATGGGTTAAGCCTATCTATCGAAAAGGTATCTGATATGGTATCTTTTGAAAATATTGAAAAAAAAGATTAAATTAATAAGGGATTGTAATGGATACTTTCATTTTAGTTATGCCGGCATACAACGAAGAAGATTGCATTAAAAAAGTTATAGACAACTGGATGACGTTAATAGAAAAATATCAAGGTTCTGTCATGGTTGTCATAAATGACGGATCAAAAGACAATACCGCAAAAGAACTCGATAACATTAAACGCGCATATCCCAACCTTACCGTAATCCATAAAAATAACGAAGGACACGGTGCGGCAGTTCTAAAAGGATACGGCTACGCCGTATCAACCCGCCATAACTGGGTATTGCAGACGGATTCCGATGACCAATTCACGCCGGATGACTTCAATAAGTTGTGGGAAATAAGAAATAAATCGAATTTTATTATCGGTTACAGGCAAAACCGAAACGATCCGTTCCACAGAATAATTATATCAAGGCTGGTTAGATTTTTTAACCTGCTCTTTTTCGGGATTAAAATATTAGACGCCAACGTGCCGTACAGGCTTATGAAACGGGATTACCTAAAACGGCTGCTTGATGTTATTCCTGAAAATTTATTCGCGCCCAATATTTTTCTGTCTATTTTAGCAAAAAAAGACGGGCAGGATTTAATGAATATTCCAATAAACCATAAACAGCGTAAAACCGGCTCTATTTCTATCGTGAAATGGAACCTTATTAAGGTTTGTTTAAGAGGAGTTAAGGAACTTATCTTATTTAGACTGCAACTCCAGAAAATTTTAAGGACACTTAAAAAATAATGGCGGAAAAAAAATCTCATTTGGTTATCGGAGCAGGGATAACAGGCATATCTGCCGCACGGCGCTTAGCTGATATAGGAGAACAAGTTTTAATAATCGATAAAAATAACCACATAGGCGGTAACTGCTACGACTATTTCGACTCGAACGGCAACTATATTCAGCAATACGGACCGCATATCTTCCATACATCAAACAAAAAAGTATGGCATTTTTTAAGCAGGTTTACTCAATGGAACGATTACCGCCATAAAGTCGTTGCCAGAGTCGAGAGTAACTTGCTTGTCGTTCCTTTTAACCTTACAAGCCTGAAAACCGCTTTTGATAAGGACAAATCCCGTTATCTTGAAACTAAACTTATCAATAGATACGGTTTGGAGCACAGCATCTCGATACTAGAACTTAAAAAGGACAGCGACCCGGACATTAAAAAGTTAGGGCAATTTGTTTATGAAAAAATTTTTCTTAATTATACTGTAAAACAATGGGATTATAAACCCGACCAGATCGATCCTCAGGTAATCAACCGTGTGCCTGTTATGATAAGTTACGACAACCGTTATTTCAGATACGATAAGTATCAGGGAATCCCGAAAAAAGGGTTTTCAAAAATGTTTGATAATATGCTTAATCATCCTTGTATCGAGATTATGCTCGAGACCGACCTTAAAGATGTTTTATCGTTCAACAGCTATAAAAATATCATCGCAACAAGCCCGATTGATGAATTTTTCGATTATAAACTCGGGGCCTTGCAGTACCGGAAAATCTATTTGGACACAAAACAGCATAACTGCAGATCATATCAGGAAAACAGCGTTATAAATTATCCGAACGACCATAACTATACAAGAATAACCGAGTACAACAAATTTCTTTTTATAGAAAACAATTCAACCGTAGTATCCAAAGAATACGCTTCGTGGAGCAAAGGGTTCGTGGCGTATCCTGTTTTCACCGACAAAAATATTAATCTAAAAAACGAATATCTTAAATTAGCGGAAAAACAAAAAAAACTGCCTTTATTTTTTGCCGGTCGCTTAGCTGAATTTAAATATTATAATATGGACAATGCGTGCGAACGCGCGCTTAAGCTAGTTGATAATGAAATCAATAGATAAATTAAGATTAACAGCCAGCTTATTTATTCACCGCTATGATTATCAAGCCACTGGAGAATAATCGGATAAACCTCTTGCGCGGCAGGTCGACTGATTAAACTGTCGTCGTGCCCGTAATCTGTAGAAAATCCGTATTCAGAACCGATTATTACCAGTTTTTTATCATCCGAGGAAACATTATTGTCAAGATAATACTGGACAGACGGCGGGGCCAAGGAATCTTTGCTGCCGCCCATAATTAAATAAGGGACTGTTATTTTATCGGCATTTCGGGCAAAATTAAACGAGTTGTCAAAAGTTTTCAGTTCGCCCGATGCGATCAGTTCAAGATACTGCCCTAAAACTCCAATAGCAGGAGTATCCGTGCCAATACTGTTTAAAGCGTTGGCAATGTAAGAGTCTCGGTTGGGCGGATAAAAAAAAAGGTCGTCCGATGTTTCTCGTAAAACCTTTTTAGCTTCATCCATTTTAATTTTTTTGCCCGATAGCTCAAGCAGTCTTAAAAACTGAAGCTGCCGGATATATTCATCTATCACATTGTTGCCGGGCGTCATGGTCAACTGCGCGCCGACGGTTACCAACGCTTTTATATCCTTGCCCGCATCAGGATGCTTTATCAGATAAGACAACATAATGATACCGCCCATACTGTGCCCGACCCAGAAAACAGAATCTTTGCCGGTTTTTTCTTTGACAAATTTTATCACCGCAGGCACATCGTGAAACGAATAATCATCAAGCACCCAGTTAGAGTAAAAAGGATTGATTGTCAGATTGACATACTGGTCGTTAGCCATTTTATATAATAACGAAAGCCCGTTTAGCCCCACGGAAATCCAGTTTTCGTCTTCCACCATATGGTAAATACCGTAACTGTCAAAAGCACGCTCGGCAAGTTTGTAAACCCATTTAGTGCTTGAACCGCTTCCCCGTAACGAAATAACCCATACATCGTATCCATTAAGCGCAAGGTATTCCGGTAAATTTACAAACGAGGCAAGCGTATAAAACCTATCGTTATAATTTAAACCGTGACATAAAATTACAGGCTTTTTTTCCGATCCGCCGTTAAACCTGCGAAGAGCCAGTTTCCAGTTGTCATCGGTTTTTGTATAAAATACTTGCGAGCGCGTTTTAGATTGTGAAAACTGCTCTGTAGCGCATCCGTTAACAAACAGCAATGAGATGATAAATAATATAAACGCCATTGTTACCCGGTTTATCATGATCGTCCTTTATGTGTATTTTCATAAATCGAATATAAGGTTTCTGCGAAATTACAACTTACTTTTTATCAATATATTGCAAGATAATTTTTTTCTTAAAAACCTCATTTTTTTATTGATCTTATCAATTCGTTATGTCAATCTAAATTACGTATTTATATTGTATTACAATAAATATTTCAATCAAAGAAAGGAGCGGTTTTATTATGAATTATCACCCCCAACCCTCACTGTTTTATGAT
>JAGGZS010000142.1 GCA_021161885.1 bacterium | reverse complement strand
TAAATTGAATTGTAACTATATATAATAATCGGATAATTAAAATGGCAGATGATATAAGAAAAAATTATTTTTTGATTTGTGAAAATGTTATAAAAGATTCTCATTCAGGCGCTTTATCGTTTATTAACGTGAGAAGGCAGGTAATGAGCGATTCGTTTCCTTGTACGGTAGGCGGGTTTTATGTTGCCGCCGGGTTTCGTCCTCATCAGTCATCTAACCTTTATGACAACAGCCTCCATTCAATGTTAGCTGAACTGAAAATAATTTCTCCTGACAATAAAATTATAACGGATATTCAACAGAGTATTCCCATAAAACGGCATGGACAAAAATATCCGGATTTGGATTTTATTTTTAAAATCGGCAAAATATCTGTTGAGACTACAGGTATTTATAGAATTCAATTATTGGATTTGGCAAACGAACTGATTTTAGGTGAAGGGGATTTTGAAATATCGTTTCCGCCCAAACCAAAAATAACTCGAATACCTGAAGACGAGATAGAAAAACTTCAGCAGCGCAATGATATAATTAAAAAGGTTGAATCATCGGTAAAGTGCCCGTTATGTAATTTTGAGAAAAATTTTTCGTTGTGTCTCGAAAGAGACCCTGTAAAACAGCTTGAGCAAGAACTTCTTTTTCCTGAAAATTTTATATACCAATGTGAAAATTGTAAAAAATGGCGTCTTCATCTTGGCAGAATTTTTTCTTTGATGTATAAGAAGTTAGGACAGAAAGCTCCTTCCAAAAGAAACGGATACAACAATGCATGATTATTCGCATACTTTGAAAAAAGTGCCTTTGTTTTCCGATTTATCCATAGAGGAAATAAATAAGACCGCCCCTTTTTTCAAATTGAAAAAAGTCAGGAACAATACGGTTGTTTTGAAAATTAATACAGAAGGAGATTTGCTGTATATCCTTAAATCGGGTCAAGTTAGAATAATTGTGCCTGACGAGCATGATGGCTGCGACCGTGTAGTAGCTACGCTGGGACCAGGTAATTATTTTGGTGAAATGTCCCTTTTGACAGGAGAATCCGTGTCTGCTACGGTAATGACATCGCTTGATTCGGAATTTTTAACTCTGGATAAAAAAACATTCGAGCTCCTTCTTCAAAAATATTCTAAATTATCGTATAAAATCAGCATGATTTTAAGCAAGCGGTTACGAGAACGAAATGTTTTTAAATCGTTACGAATTCTTCCTGAAAAAGTAAGTGTTTTTTCTGAAGACAATTTTATTTCCTCAAAAATTTCTTTCTTATTAGCGATGTCCCTGTTCATTGAAGGATTAAACAGGGTGCTTATTATTGACCTTCAGAATATTTCCGCGGAAAATATTGTAGAAAAATTTCATTTTGCCGAAGCTACGGAAAAACTTGAAACTTTTATCCGCTCCCATGATATAGGCGAAGATTTAAAAACCGTTGAAGGTAAACTTTACGAGTATTCTTACCTTGATAGTTTAATCTATAAAACCCACCGCAAAAAAGATGTATCAAAACAAAACTATAAAGTTGATACCGGTAAAGACCGGTATGTTTATCGCCAAGGGATATATTTATTGAAAATTTTTGATAAATCCCAACCGTCAAAAAAAATCAATGTGCGCAACATTTCTCCGCTTCTCGGACTGGTCTCACAGATTTATGACGTGGTTCTTCTGAACTTGGGAAACGCCCCGGACGCGGTATCGGCAAGGGCTATGTCTCAATCTGATATGACTGTTTTGGTATCGGAAAAATCAAAGAAAAGCGTTCAGTCTTTAAAGTCTAAACTAATGAAAATTAATCATATAGAAAATTTCCATATAAGCTCGCCGATACTATCGGTGTTTGCCCCTGATTATACAGAATCAGATTTACATCATGATGATACGAAAGCAATTTTTCAGATGGACAATATAAAAATAAAAAATTTTCCTGTATCGCGCAAATCGTTTATCGGTTTAGAACCTGATAAAAACCATGATTTTATTACATCTTCAGCCAGCATAATTCTCTCGAGTGTAGCCCGTGAGATAACGGGTAAAATAATCGGATTAGCTCTTGGCGGAGGGGGGGCAAGAGGTTATGCTCATATCGGAGTATTAAAAATTTTTGAGGAAAACAGGTTCCCTATTGATATTGTATCTGGAAGCAGTATGGGATCGCTGATCGGTGCGGCATACTGCATGACCGCTTCCGCTAAGGAAACCGAGCGGATTATCCGTAAAGAATTGGCGCAGTCTATGAGCATTTTTGATTTTACCATACCTATTAATTCGTTTATTAGAGGCAAACGCATAGAAAAAATAGCTTATAATATTTTTAAAGATATTACATTTGCCGATTTATTAATACCTTTTTATATAGTCTGTGTTGATCTTATTACAGGCAAAGAAGTTGTGATAAATAAAGGGCTCGTTAGAGATGCTGTAATGGCAAGTTCAGCTATACCGGGCATATTCAAGCCGGTTAGATGGAAAAACAGTTATCTTGTTGACGGTTCGGTAATTAACAAAGTTCCGGCTAATATTCTGCAGAAATACAATGCCGACCATATCATAGCTGTAAACGTAACACCCGATCGTGAAACTAAAATGGAACGCAAATTGAAAAAAAATACCGGCATAAAAAAGTTTTTGTGCAAATCAAAAATTCTGCGGGAGATATTAGATGAACCGAATATTTTGCAAATCATTAACAGGTCGTTAAATATTACAAATAGCCAAATGGCGAAAACAGGGTCTCAGTTTACTGCGTTTGAAATTAAACCGGAGATAGAAAAATTTGATTTTTTAAATTTTAAAAATTTTGATCCGTTAGTAAAAGCAGGGGAGAAGGCGGCATCTAAAAGTATTAATGAATTGTTGCGTCTTATATACCAGTAGAATTAAAAAAATAGTTTTATTCATTACCAAAACCATCTACTTCAGTCGGTTGGCGGGGCGTGGGGGCGAAGGCTCCACACATTATGTTGCCCATCAATAAAACTGGTGGTAATTATTAAAAATAAAAAATCATTAAGAAGCCCTGACAAAGTCGTGGGAGTTTTCACTAAAAAGGAGATGTGTCCTCAATTTACTCAATTTCGGTTATTTTTTTTCCAATATATGCAAATATTCTTCTGTTTTATTTGCTTTATGGTTTCTATTCGTTTTTTTATCTGCTCTAAATCGTTGGTAACTTGTTGACGCTAAATCATATTTTCCAAATTCAACCATAATAGCTTTTACATCTTTAGCAGACATTAATCCTTCGTTATTGTAACTTAAAAAGATATATTTAAAATTCGCATTTTAATTAAATTGTAAAACGCATTTTTAACTGATGAGTTACTGCAATATTGCGATCTATAATATATTCGCAAACCGGTTTTACCTTTTGGTATAAAATCGTCATATTTGGCAATAGTGTTGAGTATATGGTAATTTGCTCCATACTGTCTTGCATTATAAGGCGGGTCAAGATATAAAATATCGCCTTTAATATTTTTTATTAATTCATTACTGTCTACATTGAAAACTGTATGTTTATTAGCATTTAAATTATATTCTGCGGGTTTTAATATTAACTCTTTTTCTGCCGATTTTTTTAAATGTTTTAAAAAAGCACCGTAAACGGATGCCGTATTTGCTACTTTATCAGCACATTCAAGTAAACTTGCTAATAAGAAAAAATACAAATTATCATTTATTTTTTTTGTATCTTTCCATTTTTCTATTTGTTCTCTAATAGTATCAATTTTTTTACCGTTTTCATCAGAAAAGTATTGTCTTCCATTTCCTCCGCCCGAACAATAATTTTTATAAATAAAACCTTTTTTGGGATGTAAGTCATTTAAACAATCAATATATTTC
>JAGGZS010000237.1 GCA_021161885.1 bacterium | reverse complement strand
TATAACCAAAGAATCACGGAGGAAATCACTAAGTTTTAACTGGTACCAAAAATGGGGGCTGGTCATTTTATCTAATTATTTTTCTTCTTATTTAAGAAACTACTCTTAATGCCGATATATATAATACATATCAAAACTTAAATAAAAACTATATATTGTTTATGAATCCATTTTATTCACGCAAAATTTATTGTCCGGTATGCGAAGCCAAAAGCGAAGTACAAACGCTTATAGGAGCAGTTTTTAATAAATATTATCCCGTCCGGCGGGAGAAAGACCAATACGTGCCCCAATGGAAATGGTACGATGAAAGTTGGGATCATATTAACCCATACCTTTACGCCATAATTTTTTGCCCGCTTTGCCATTATTGTAATTTTCAGGAAGCATTTTCTTACAAAAACAAACGCGATATTCCTCGGCATTATTCGTATTTAAGAGAAAAAAAATATGATATACCGGATATAATAAAAGAAATTTTGAAAGAGGTTAACTGCTTATACTCAAAAAATATTTCTATGCGTAATCATACAACCGCTATTTTAGGGATAATTTGCGCTGTTTTCTGGGAAATTTTTTTTCTGGAGAAAAATAAGCACACGTATCCTTATCGGAATATTGGACGGTTGTATCTTCGTTTGTCATGGCTTTACAGGGAACAAAGATTAAGCGGTAACGCCAATAACATAAAGCCCTTAAATGAGATAGAAAAAATAGTCGTTAATATGGTGAAACACCTTAAGGATTTCTGCGTTGAAGGGCGGAAAATACCTTTTTTAACCAATAATTTTTCTAACTATAAAAAAGAACAGGTTAGTATTATTATTGAAACTCTTGATTACGCGGTATCGGAGTTATCGGAGAAAACATCTGAGATACTTGACTTTTTTAGTTCATCAAACAATATTTCTACTTCACCGGAAACATTGCTGCTTGAAAAAAGTTTCGCGTTATTTGACTGGATTCCTAAAAACGAAAAGGACGCCCTTATAAAAGCCGCTCAAAATTTTGAGGCCGCCTCTACGCATGACGAAGATTTAAACGATAAAGCGCTATGGAAACTGCTTGAACTTATAGCTTACCTTTATGAAAAATGCGAAATGCCGGAAAAACGGGATTTATGTTTAAGGGAAATAATCAAATCCAGCAATCAAAAAAGAGCGGTTATTAACGGGAAACTGCGAAAAAAAACATCATACGCAGAAAAATGTGATCTTGAGTACAACTTAAAAAAATTAAATACTTATATTGAGGAAATATCTTACTCGTACAAAGAAAACACTAAAATAAATCAGTAACCTGTTTTTTGGGGTATCCCTCGCAAAAAATGTTGACCGTTCGTTAATTGGAATTTATCATAACAGAATGAATAATAAACCAATACTTTTATCATCGTTGCCATGTGCCATACCTTACATTCCGGTTATCCGTAGATTAGGGTATAAACGGGGAGCGGAACCAGACGGCATCACGAAGATATTAATCGACGAATTATCTAAAGAAGCGCGCCTGCTTGCTCAGCCAAAAGGGGTTTATAAGATTTGCAATCCATCTTTTTCTGAAAACACTGTTGTAATTGAACCGGATATTATGATAAAAAGTAAATCCCTGTATAAGGTGCTTGCCAATTCACATACTATTATCGTAATGGCAGTTTCAATCGGTAAAGATATTGGGTTGCGCAGAGATTATTATCTTCAGGAAAGCGCTGAGGTAACTAAAGGATTAATACTGGACGCTATTTGTTCTGAGACCGTTGAGGCGGCAATGCAGGCTCTTCATGACAATATAAAACAGACAGGGCTTCAGAGAGGGTATAACACAACTATGCGTTACAGCCCGGGTTATAACGATTTCAACCTGTCTCATCAGGCGGATATAGACAAACTGCTTAACCTTAAATGTATCGGAGTTGAAGTAACCGATTATTATATTTTAAACCCTGAAAAATCTATTACGGCATTAACCGGCTGGGAGAATTTTTAATGAATAAGAAAAAATTTTTTGAATTAATAAAGCAGAAATATTTAGTGCTTGACGGAGCAGTAGGCACATTTCTTCAGAAGAGCGGGATGCCCACAGGTGTTTGCCCTGAAAAATGGGCGCTTGAAAACCCTGATGTTCTATCAGGTATTCATTTATCATACAAAAACGCAGGCTCGGATATAGTATATACCTGCACATTCGGCGCAAATAGGCTGAAATTAGAGACTTACGGGTTGGGTGATAAAGTCCTCGAGTATAACGAACAGTTGGCTAAATTAGCTAAAAAAGCTGTCGGACAAGAGATTTATGTTGCGGGAGCAATAGGTCCTATGGGTCATTTTATTGAACCTTTAGGATCATTATCGTTTGATCAGGCATACGATATTTTTTCCGAGCAGATTAAAGGATTAGTCGCGGGCGGGGCGGATTTGATCGTCATAGAAACCATGATAGAAATTCAGGAAACCAGAGCGGCTTTGCTTGCCGCTAAAGATTTATGCGACCTGCCTGTTATTACATCTGTTACGTTCGGCGATGACCAGCTTACTTTAACCGGTTCAGACCCAGTAACTACGCTTATCACTTTGCAGTCGCTCGGAGCAGATTGTATAGGCACAAACTGCTCAACAGGTCCTGGCGATATGCTTAAAGTAATAAAGGCTATGCGCCAGTATGCAAATGTCCCTCTTATGGCTAAACCAAATGCGGGATTGCCGAAAATAGTCAACGGTGAAACCGTTTTTGATTTATCCGCAGAACAGTTTAGTAAATTTATACCTGAATTTATAGACAGCGGTGCGGCATTAATAGGCGGATGCTGCGGCACATCGCCTGAATACATTAAATATATTAAACAAATTTCTGAAGGTAAAAAACCAAAACCCGTAACCTATGTTCCTGTAAGGGCTGTTACATCACGGACAAAAACCGTTTTTTTCAGCAACGCCAATCCGCCTGTAATTATAGGTGAACGAATTAACCCCACAGGTAAAAAGAAATTGTCTGCCGAACTCGCTAAAGGAAGTATGATGGAGGTTAAACGCTTCGCAATGGAACAAAAAGATGCCGGAGCGGATATTCTTGACGTGAACGTGGGAGTCCCTAAAATTGACGAATTGGCGACTATGAAAACTGCTATATTTCATTTATCCACCTTTTCTGGTCTTCCTTTGTGCATAGATTCTTCCGACCCGGAGGTGATTGCCCAAGCGCTTAAGATATATCCGGGCAGAGCTCTTATAAATTCTTTGTCCGGTGAGTCGGATAAATTAAAAAGATTAATTCCGTCAATCAAAAAATACAATCCCCTTTTTATTTTTCTGCCAATTAACGACGA
The DNA here is from genome assembly GCA_021161885.1 of bacterium. Classification (GTDB taxonomy): domain Bacteria; phylum Auribacterota; class Auribacteria; order Auribacterales; family Auribacteraceae; genus JAGGZS01. The sequence continues at coordinate 2,537 of JAGGZS010000237.1, read as the reverse complement.
CGGGATACCCCAAACAGGAGAGGCAAGAATAGATGTTGTGAAAAAAACATTAACCCGCTTGAAACAGGAAGGAATTCCCGCGGAATCAATGGTGGTTGACGGAATAACCATGACGGTTTCGGCTTCACCGGAATCACCTAAGCAAACACTTAAAACCATAGATTATTGCGCGAATAAACTTAATCTATTAACCACAGTAGGATTAAGCAATGTGTCTTTCGGACTGCCGGAGCGAAAAAATGTCAACAGCGCTTTTCTGTCTATGGCAATCGACAGAGGATTAGGGTCTTTAATAATAAATCCGTGCCTCGTTACCGCGATGAATATTTTTTACGGAGCAAGCCTTCTTGCCGGAAGAGACAAAAACGCTCTTATTTATATCAATAAAGTTAAGAAAATTCAAACAATACAAAAAGGTTCTAACCAACATAGCGGTCAAAATAACCCAAAAGATTTAAACTGCAAACAAGCCCTTATTCAGGGAAATAAGGAAGCCCTCCTAAAAGCTGTTAAAATTGAGCTGGATAAAAAAACTAAACCAATGGTCATAATAGACGATTTTTTAATTCCCGCAATGCAGGAAGTCGGAGCAAAATTCAACAATAAAGAACTGTTTCTGCCCCAACTTCTTTTATCTACCGAGGCAATGCAGGAAGCGTTTAAATGCCTGAAACCGTTTATGGAAGAAGAAAACGCCTCTAAAATAGGCAGGATGATTATAGCCACAGTCAAAGGCGACATTCACGATATCGGTAAAAATATTGTTGCTCTCATGTTAAGAAACAATGGAATAGACGTAATAGATCTCGGTAAAGATATTGACGCGGAAATTATAATAAAAACAGCGGAAAAAGAAAATATCTCGCTTATAGGCTTAAGCGCTCTTATGACAACAACTATGGTTGAAATGGAAAATGTCATTAATATAGCCAGAACGGAAAATAAACCACTGAAGTTTATGGTTGGAGGGGCAGTTGTAACCCCTGAATACGCAAAAACCATTGGGGCAGACGGATACTCTAAGGATGCGGTGGAAGCAGTGGAAATAGCTAAAAAATTGTTAGAAGATTAATTCTTATTACATTGGTGTTTACGAATAATAATTACTTGAGTGTCTTTATGATTCGCTTCAAAATAATGGGGCAGCCCTGCATTGAAACTGAACAGTTCCCCTTGATTTATCATTTGTTCTTTATCGTCAAGTACTATTTTAAGTAACCCGTGCACAACATAAACAAAGCACATAAAATTAGGATGTGTATAGAATTTTTTATCGGATAATAAAGCCACAGGAGCGTATGCGAAAATAAATTCCATATCCTCAAGTAGAAAACGGTACGTTATCAAGCCGTTTAATTTTAGCGATTCGGGCTTGGGCATAAGGCTTAACTGGTTTGTTTCAGCTAAATTTACCAGCTCCGACACTTTCATTCCAAGAACATTTGATATTCTGCATAAAGTATCTAAGTTTGGAATTATTTTGTTCCGCTCAATGCCGGCGACTGAGGAATAAGAAAGCCCAGCTTCTTTAGCAAGTTGTTTTATTGTGAAAGATTGTTTTTTTCTTAATCTTGATAAAATTTTAAAGTCAAATTTTTTTTTCATATCCAATACCGTTGAAATTATTGCAAATTTTTTTCTTTTGTATATAATGAAAAGAATAATCGATTTTTGTTAAAAAAAGAAAACATTTTTATCTTTTTATGAAATTTTTTTCATCCGCGGCTGTTATAATAAATATTACTTTAAGGTATAACACGTTCAGCATAAGGTAAAACATTGCGAAGACCACAAAGCGCGGCGTTTAATATTTGGATATTATTTTATATAATAGTACATATCGGTTTTGCCGTATTATGTTTTTCTAATTTTATCGGCAACGTGCATTGTGTTGAAGATTTATTGCGAAAAAATGCTATCCTTCTCATATTAGGGGGATTTTGCGCGGTAATTAATGTTTTGAGCACTTTGGCTGTTTGGCACTTATTCCGTATAGGTTTTTATGTGCTTGCCGTAAGTATTGTCGCCTCAAGTATTATTGTTTTTTTTGAATCGTCGTTGTCTTTTTTCTGGATAATTTTTTTAATTATTGGATATATAACAACTCATTTTTTAAGCCCTGACCAGCTTTATTTTGAATAAGAAATTTTAGGCTTTAAAGTTTTATTCGTTTAATTTAACATTTCTTTTTTTAGAAAGGATTACGGACACGCAATGCCTGATTTAACAAAAACCAATTCAAAACAAAACATTCTTATTGTTGATGATGAATCACTGTTTTTAGAACTGATGAAAGATATTCTTACGGCAGAAGGAATAACACCTATAGCCACGGATAATTCTGTAAACGCCCTAAATATTCTTGATTCGCAAACCATAGATATCTTAATTACCGACATAAATATGCCCGAAGTAACAGGTATCGATTTAGCTATAAAAGCCAGAGACAAAAACCCGCCGGCTAATGTCATTTTTATTACCGGACTAAGCGAGATATTCGAACATTACAAATCCCGCCTGAATTTTAATGATTATAT
>JAGGZS010000067.1 GCA_021161885.1 bacterium | reverse complement strand
CTTTTTTGAACTTCTTTAAATAATGACTGATTAACAACGGAATATCATCGTATCTGTCCCTGAGGGGAGGCAATTTTATAGTTACCACGTTAAGGCGGTAATAAAGGTCTTCCCTGAACTTATTCTTTTTGATTTCTTCTTCAAGCAATTTATTTGTCGCCGTGATTAACCTGATATCTGTTGTAATCGATTTAGCTGCGCCGACCCGTTCAAAAACTTGTTCCTGTAAGACCCTTAAGAGTTTAACTTGAACAGCCATACTAATCTCCCCTACTTCATCAAGAAAAAGGGTTCCCTTATTCGCCTGTTCAAACCTGCCGATACGCTGGGCAATAGCGCCGGTGAACGAGCCTTTCTCATGCCCGAACAGCTCGCTCTCGAGCAAATTATCGACAAGAGAAGCGCAATGCACAGCCACAAACGGATAAGAAGACCGTGGGCTTAACTGATGTATCGCACGCGCTATCAATTCTTTGCCTGTACCGCTCTCCCCCTGTATTAAAACAGACGCTCTTGAAGGCGCAACCTGCCTGACCATATCAAAGACCTTTTGTATTGCTTCGCAGTTACCGATTATATTCTCAAAACCGAACTTATCATCAAGCTGGATGCGCAGTTGTTTGTTTTCTTCTTCCAGATTTATATTTTCCGTTATCCTGTTTATAGTAATATACAATTTTTCAAGATTAATTGGTTTTGTTAAAAAATCGTCAGCTCCCAGTTTTAACGCTTCCACGGCTGTCTGCACAGAACCGTATGCGGTTAAAACAATTACGATTATATCTTTAGAAATTTCCTTGATTTTTTTTATCAGTTCCATACCGCCCATAGCAGGCATTCTAAGATCGGTTAAGACAATATCAATATGCGAATCACTTAATATTTCCAAAGCGGTATTCCCATTATCCGCCAATTCGCAGCCGAAATTTTTTGACTTTAGAAAACGGGCTATTCCCTGCCGCGTATTTTTTTCGTCATCAACAATTAATATTTTATTTTCCATTTAATCCCCCGTTTGATGGGTAAGCAGTTTTCTGCCTATTTTTCTGACGGGAATAGTCAGGACAACCGACGTTCCCTTATCTTTTTCACTGATAACCGACACCTCGCCGTCATGCGCGTTCAAAATGCGTTTAACCATCATCAATCCCAATCCTGAACCGTCTTCACGCGTTGTAAAGTAAGGATCAAAAATTTTATTTAAAATATTTCTGTCGATTCCTTTACCGCTATCGGTTACTGTAATTTTGCAGTAATTATTTTTCAGTTTTAATATATCTATTTGTATAGTATCGCCGTATTCACATGCCTGAACAGCATTTTTAATGACATTTTCTAACGCTTGTTTCATTAAATCCTCATCATACAAAAAATTTTCTATTTCAGCATCTAAAGATTTTTTCAAAATTAATCCGGCATTTTTAATTTCAGGTTCCATTACTTTAAGAACTTGTTTAACAGTACCTAAAATATTATTTTCCTTAATGTTTAAGCGAAACGGACGGATAGTTTTAAGAAACTTTTTTATTATGGCGTCAAGACGATTGATTTCCTCAGCCGCCACGTTAGCAAGTCCTAATAAAGAATTTTTCTTGGGGCTTTCCAGTGAAATAAGTTCCTGCTGGAGAAGCTGTAGATGAATATTAAGAGAATTCAAAGGATTGCCTATTTCATGGGCTACACCAGCGGACAACAGATTAACAGCTGAAATTTTTTCATGGTGAAGCAATTGTTCAAGCTGTTCTTTTTTATCCGTAATATCGTTAAAAACAAAAATTTTACAGTTTAAATTATCTTCATAAAAAAAATAATTTATTATTGTTACGCTGTAATTTCTCAATATAGGGGTATTTAGGCTGATTTCAGTATTAATGGTTTTTTCCGAAAGTTTCCATATTTCATCGATAAAAAAATTCAAACGCTGGTCAGGCAGATATTTAAGAATATTTTTGCCAATGATGTCGGTATGGGAAACCTGAAAAATATTTTTCGCGTTATGGTTAATAAAAAGGATATTTTTATCTTCGCCTAAAACAATAATTCCTTCATCCAAAACATTAAAAATATCTTCAAGAAAATTTTTTTCTCTGGATAATCTGGTAAAAAAAAGCCCGATATGTTTCGGATCGATTTTTCCGAATTTTTCTATAATTTTCCGGATAAACGCGTCTCTGTTACGGTTCATCGGGCAATCCCCGCGTCATATTCATCGGTTATGTTTCCTACAATTTTTTCCATAATATCTTCCATTGTGATAAACCCCACAGCCTTTTTATTATTGTCTTCAACAATGGCCATTTGCCGACCATTGACCTGCATATCTAACAAAACTCTTAAAACAGGCGTAAACCGTCGTATTACAAATGGATCAGCCATATATTCACTGACCGATTTTTTTAAATCCACATTAATCAAGTCATAAGGCCTGATAATACCGCAAACCCTGTCAGAAGACTCTTTATAAACCGGAATACGGGAAAAACCTGATTCGTGCATCACCTCTATAACTTCGGCGCAAGACGCATCCGCTTCAACAGCTATAACCTTATTAAAAGGCACCATAAGGGTATCTACCAATAAATTTTGAAATTGAAATACGCGTTTTATCAATTCATCGTTATAGTCAGAAAAAAACGATTTACCTGCTTCCTGTTCAAGTAAATATAAAAGCTCATCGCGCGTCATTAACTTATTTTTTTTACGGAAATCCAGTTTAAACATTTTTAAAACCAGCTCCGACATTTTTGAAAAAAAGATAACAAAGGGAAAAAGCAAATAATACGCCCAGTACAAAGGGGTTATAAGAATTAAACTCAATTGGGTGGAATGAAGCCGACCGAATGTCATAGGTATAATTTCGCCGAAAAATAAAATAAGCGGCAGCATAAAAAAGGTGGTGCCCAAATTAACCGCTTTATCAGGAACAAACTCAGATAATAATCTCGACGCGACAGCAGAAGAAATTATTATGGCAAAGTTTACGCCTACAAGTGTGGTGCCCAAAAATCGTTCAGGCATGGCGAGAAGTTTTCTCAGCCGTACAGCAGATATATTGCCCTGCCCTGCCAAATATTTTATTTTATGTTTATTGCTTGAGATAATAGACATCTCCGTACAGGCAAAAAAACCTTCAAACAACAAACATATAAAAATTATGAGCAAATATACAAACACAAACATAACAACCCTATTTTCTTAACTTGGTAACTATAATCTCTTCTATTCGATTTTTTTTCACCGCAGCCGCAAAAAACTCAAATCCGCCGTAAAGAAAAAATTCCCCTTTTTTAGGTATTCGCCCTATTTTACGCAGAAGATACCCCGCGATAGTTACGTTAAGTTCATCTTTTAGGTTAGACTCAAAAACTTCGTTAAAATCATCTATTGTCAGGCGACCGGATATTCTCATTGACTTTGCGTTTATGCGTTTCATAGACAGCAACGCGTCTTTTTTATCGAGAATATCCCCGAAAATTTCTTCAAGTATATCTTCCATACTGAGGACGCCTTCCACTCCGCCGTATTCATCAACAACGATAGCGAGATGGACATTAATTTTGCGCATTTCATGGAACAGCCGGTCAGCGGATTTAGTTTCAGGCACAAAAAAAGGTTTTCGAAGCAGCGATTTTATGCAAACATTTTTATTTTTGAGAAAAAGAATATCTTTCAGGTACAAAACCCCGATAATATTATCCATTTTTTGTTCATATATAGGTATTCGGGAATATTTTCCTTTACGCATAGCAGTAAAAATTTTTTCCAAACTTTCACTGACCTCAAAAAAAACCATTTCCGACCGGGGAGTCAAAATATCTTTCGCGTTAAGTGAATGGAGTTTAATGATCCCGTCAATCATATTTTTTTCGTGTTCAAGCAAAATACCCGCCCTATGGCTGTCGAAGAGCATAGCTCTTATCTCTTCATTTGAAGACGGAAGTTTGCCGGATAACATAAATTTTGAAAGACGGGAAATAATGTAATTAGATAAATTAAACAAAACAATTCTAAACGGAGTTACAAATTTATATAGTTTGGAAATAAAAGGGATTACCGCCAACGATACTCTCTGCGAATAGTTTACAGCGATAATTTTAGGCGTAACCTCACCAAAAAGAATAATAATTACCGACATTGATACAATTGCTATTTCAAGTCCGTAATCAGGGGCTATACTCGTAGCGATCCGTTCTGTTATAGACGTAGCGAAAATATTAACAAATATATTGCCTATTAAAATAGAGATAAGTAAATTAGGCGCACGGCTGAGGTGCTCGCTAAGTAACGCCCCGTTTTTTTTATCCTTTTTCGCAAGTACCTGCAGTTTGCTTTTAGATAACGAAAACAAAGCAGTTTCCGAACATGAAAAAAATGCCGAGCAGAATATACAAAAAAGCAGTATTGTACCTTGAAAAATTATATCCATATTTAGTTTTAGGTAGTTAAAATACTTTGTTCAACCTTGATTGAGATCAATTTGCCATCAGCTGCTGCATCTTTAGATAATATTCAGCTTCCTGCGGATTATGTAATTCTTCCTTGTATATAATATATAAAGATTTATAAGCATCCACAAAATCTGATTTCTGCTGAATAGTTTTTTTAAATTCCTGAACCGCTTTTTCAAATTTTTGCTGTTTGTAATATAAAAGTCCCAACCGATAATGTACAAGCGGCATATTATTGTTAATGTCTAAGGCAGTATTAAAATTGTCTATTGCTATCTGCAAATCATTATCAGCGGCATATAAATCGGCAAGATCGCAGTAAAGCATCGGTTTGTCAGGCATCAGTCTTAACGCGGACTGCATCTGTGATATCGCCTCTTTAAACCTGCCCTGACTCTGGTATATTTTAGCAAGGTCTAATAACGGTTCTATTTTATTCGGCTGCAGTACAATAACCTCTTTAAACATTTGAATGCTTTTTTCGATATCGTTCTTATAATAATATAAAAAACCTAAAGCGCGGTACGCTTCCCAATATGTTTTATTCAGTTCGACAGCAGACTGCAAAAGGGGTTCGGCTTGATCGAATTTGCGCATTTCCATATAAATGCGTCCAAGCGTAACTTTGGCGCTGTAATCATCAGGGTCTATTTTAATAGCTTTCCTTAACGCGTACATTCCTTCATCATAATTTTTTTCCATCAAACGCAGTTTGCCGAGCCAAACATAAATAGGGGCATAAGAAGGGTCTAACTCAAGCGCTTTAGCGAACATCTTTTCAGCGTTTGAATTATCTCCGACAAGAATATACAAGCCGCCTAATATCCTGAAAAACTCTTTCGCGCTGGTTGACAATTTAGCGCCGGCATATATATTTTCAATAAAGTCAAAATAGTAAGCTGCGTTCCCGTCTAAAATAGCCATATTAAAATATATCTCCGGCGAGTTCGGATATTTTTGCAATAACCCGCTAAAAAGCTGCCGGCTTTCAAAATCGTTATGAGTTTTCATCATTTTTATGGCTCTGTCATAATTTTGCCGGTTTTCATCGGTAAAATCTTCGAGTTGAGTTGCCGCTTCATTGTCAGGCTCAATATTTACGACGCAATCCAATAACGATTTTAAAGCGTTGTCTACTTCTCCAAGCTCTAAATACGTTTTGGCAAGTTCATAATTCAATACGGGAGAAGAAGGGTTTTTTTCAAGATTTTCCTGCAACCCTGCCAATTTTGAAATCATCGTTTCCTGTTCGGATAATTTTTGAGGACTGTCAGCGGTATTTGAAGCGTGCTCTTGCGCCGAAGCGAATTTCGTAAATAATAGAATTAAAATAATAACATAAAAAATTTTAGGCATACAAAAATATCTCCAAAAAATTACGGCGTTAACAGCTGATGCAGATTATATTATATATTGCTGTTAATAAAATCTACCAAATGGGTTTTAGAAACTAACCCTATAGTTCTTTCCACTTCCTCACCGCCCTTAAACAAAATCAGAGTTGGAATACTAAGCACATTGTAATTAGATGCCAAATCCTGATTAACATCTATATCTATATGTACTACTTTAACTTTGCTTTTCATTTCTTCAGCGATTTCCTCAACAATCGGACCGAGACGTTTGCAGGGACCGCACCATTCAGCTGAAAAATCGGCTAATACCGGTATATCCGACTCAAAAATTTCTTCCTGATAATTATCCGCATTAATCTCTAATAATCCGCTCATAGTTTAGCTCCTTATAATTGCGTTAAATATTAAATTTGTGAAATTCTAAATCATACTATATAAAAAAAAAGAAAAATTCAATGCCTATCTTAAAAAAATTTTTCTCATAAAAAACCCGTTTTAAGCCGATAAAATTTTAATAGGCATTTAGTAAAAATAAACAATAAAAAAAATTTCAGGTAAAATGTATAAATTAGTTCAAAAATTTTTTCATCATTTTTCAAATAAACCCGATTTCGGCAAATCAAATTTATTAAATGTTAAAACAGGTGTTTTGAGCGGGTTAGCTATAGGTATAATAGTATCTATACTATATTACGCTAATTTTTTTGAAAAACTTGAAGCGATATCAATGGATTTCAGGTTTGAGTTCCGGCAAAACCCTCCTCTAAGCAAAGATTTAGTAGTAGTAGGCATTTCAAAAAAATGTATCGACAATATAGGCGGTTATCCCATTTCAAGAAATATCTACGCGCAAATAATAAACTACATATCTCAGGCAGGCGCGAAATCAATAGCCTTCGATATTTTCTTTGATCTTCCCAGCACCGAAAAAGACGCGGATATGAACCTCGCTAAATCAATTGAGTCATCGTCAAGGATTACCCTGCCCATTTTTTCAGCCCAAAAAGTAGAAAGCCTGCCAATAAAAGACAATATGTATACAGCAAAAATAATGAGGCATAATTTAGACATTTTCACAAAAGCATCTGCGCGGCAAGGTCATATAAATATATTACCCGGTTCTGACGGTAAAATAAGGTTTGTCCCCGCGGTTTTTCAATATAAAGAAAACTATGTTTTTCCTATGGCGATGGAAGCGTATCTGCAATTCAAAAATATACCTCACGAAAATGTTATAGTAAACAACAATAAAATGTATATTAAAGATCAAATGGTTCCGCTTACTTCCAGAAAAGCCCTTCTTGTAAACTATTTTAATCCTGCTAACGCGATAGACTTTCTGCATCTTGAGATGCCGGGTGAAAAGTTCGCCAACGGCATAAACTTTTTTTATTTTAAAGATGTCCTTAACGGTTCGGTTTCCCCCTCATATTTTAAAAATAAATTAGTTCTTATAGGTCAAACAAGCCACGGTTTCAGTAATTCTGACGAGTACATTACCCCTTTCGGCGTTATGTTTGGCGCGTTTATACAGGCATCTGTTATAAACTCTTTTTTAACCGACAACTTTGTCTACCGCATTGAGCCGACCAAAGTAATTATGATAATCATGGCGGCAAGTATTTTAGTCGGATTTTTATTTTCAATATTATCCTTTTCAAAAGCCGGCGTTTCCTGCGGGTTACTTTTTTTGGCGGGCTATGTTGTATCTTTCTGGGTTTTCAATACTAAAGGATTAATAACTGAAACAATTCCGCTTACAGCAGTTACAATTGTTAATTTTTCTCTGCACTTAATAAAAAGATTTCAGTACGCTTTCAAGGTTATTCTTGAGAAAGAAGTTGAACTGGGCATTATCTCAAGCGCCGGCGAAAAACTTTTAGATATATATAGGGTGTCCGACACTCCGGAAATGATAATAAACAATATAACCGAGTCCATATCTGTGGATGTTTGCCTGCTTTATATTTGTGAAAACAATCATTCTGAAAACGCCGACATTACCCTTAAAGCCGAAAAAATATCTAATTTCTCTGAAAAAAACACAAAAGATGAATTAAAAGAAATGATGAAACAGATTAATACAGAAATAAGAATCAACAAAGACCCTATTTTGATAAATGATTTCGATAAACTCGCCGAAGCCAATGATTCAATAGATACAGGCATAAAATCGTTATTAATAGTGCCTTTAATAGTCCATCAGGAAATAATCGGCATAATATGTTTATGCAACAAATGGAATATCTATAAAAAAGCATCCGAGAATTTTACTAATGATGATTTAAAACTTTTAAAATCACTCCTTATGCAATCTGCCATATCGTTAGAAAATTATCTTT
>JAGGZS010000116.1 GCA_021161885.1 bacterium | reverse complement strand
TGGATTAAAAAAAGGCTTAAATGATATTATTGCTTCTTGATATAAAATTTTGCTGAAATATAATAATTTCATCACCAGTAATGCTAAAAGAAAAGTCCATATGAAAAAATTTGTTTTATTAATACTTATTTCTTTTGTTTTTTCTAATAGACCGGTGCACTCGCAAAACTATTACGAGAAATACGAATCGTTAAAACTGCGGTTATCTAATCTTGAGCAACAGCTTAACGCGCAACCGGATAACGAAAGTTTAAGAATTATGGTATCTGACGCTTACATACAGCTGAATAAACAGGCGGACGCGGCTCAAATCCTTAAAACCGGACTGCTGAGAAATCCCGATAGTTTTAATTTGCATTTTGAACTTTGCCCTATTTATCTATCTATAAACCAGCCGAATAAAGCTATCGACCACGCCAAAGCAACTATTAGGATAGAACCGGATAACCCAAACGCATACTATAACTTAGGACTTGCTTACGGAGCGATGCAACTGCACAATAAAGCCATCTCTACACTTAAAAAAGCAATTGAGCTTAACGACAAAAACCCGGATTACTATTTTGATCTCGGTGTAGCGTATTTCAGCAACAGCAATTACGCTTTTGCCTTGCAAAATTATAAAAAAACACTAAAATTAAACCCTAAAGATGCCAGAGCTTACGTGAATATAGCAAGCGTTTACAATATTCAGAACGATTCAGAAAAAGCAATAGCCAACCTTAAAAAAGCACTTGAAATAATGGGGCCGTATTCTGAACAGGGACAAAAAATAATGGGGTTTATTCAGGCTATTCAGGAAGAAAAACTCGATAACAAAGACAAATCCGTCCCTTAATAAAGATATTTTCTATTAATATCAATAAAACTTGCTATATTTAACCATAAATGAAAAAATTAAAAAAAATAATTTATAAGAGTGTCTGTTTATGAATGATAATACTATTATTCTTATAGCTGATGATGATGAAGGAAATGTCGTTTTAATAAAATTATTCCTTCGCCGTGCCGGTATTAAAAATGAAATCATACGATTTTATAACGGTCAGGAAACACTTGATTATCTGTTTGGCAAAAACAACAAACCAGACAATAATTATTTGCTTCTTCTTGATATCACAATGCCGAAATTTGACGAAATAACGGTACTTGAAAAGGTAAAAAAAAATCAAAAATTCGCTAAAATGCCTGTCCTTATGCTAACTGGCAGTTATGATCCGCACAATATCGAACTATGTAAACAACTTGGCTGTAATGAATATTGTATTAAACCGATTGACAATGTTTTTGTGGAAAACGTAAAAAAATATCTTTTATCCGCCTGAGAGGCATATCTTTTTATTCTCAATCAATCTTATCAAATAATAAAAAAAATGCTATGAAACTCCAAGCGCTTACGGACTTGGAGTTCCCGTTGGATTAATATTGAAAAACTATCTGCCACCTGAAATATACGGCTGAATCAGGTGAGTTACCGTAATAACCACCCGGGCTGAAAGTTTCGACTACGCAATCGGAGCTCCAATTTTTATTAAATTTAATTTTATTAATAATCTGGATTAAATCACCGCGTTTATTACCGTTGCCGAATCCGGTTGAGCCTTTAAATGTATTTTCATCACACCAGAAACTTTGATAATCCATTAAAAATTTCCACCATGGAAATAAACAGGCTTCCATACCGACATGGTACATATGCAAATTTGACCAATACGCAGGGCGGTTTCCGGAATTTGGATATTCCCTTGATAACAATGACCACATTAATACGTTAGGCGAGAACCATCTGCTTAATACAGGATCCCATGCTTCAATACGCTGAGTATCGGGGTCATCACCGGATAAGCCCATATATCCTGTTTTGATAACAGGTGAAAATATAAAATCGGGAATAGCATATCTAAGTTCAAGTTTTCCGCCGAGCCCTTCTCTATTGACAGCGCCTTGTTTACCGAACTGACCTGCTATTTCACCCGCTATAGTTAAGTTATCAATAATTTTACCGGACACCCTGCCGCCGAACGTGCTGAGTTTTAACTGCAGTGCATCTGTGCGTCCGTTTGAGTCTTTATATAAATAATATTGCTCAATTTTTAAATCATTAAATTCGCTGAGCAGCTTTGATGTTAAATAATAGCCATAGAGCCTTACTTGATCTTCATTTAAGTTTTTGTCGGAGGGGTTAAATTTAAAAAATTTATTATCCGTTCTATTAAGGTCTAAAACAAGGGCGTCGATATCGGTTTTGAAGTCATCAAGATGTAAAGTTCCCTTAATTCCGTCCACATAGCGAGTACGCGAACCGTCAAGAGGGTTGCCTTCCATAATAACAAAACCGTCGCCGTATTTCAAGTCCATTCTACCCATTTGCGCTGTTATAGGCAAACCGAAAGGGCGTTTTATTTTAAAATAAATATTATCGAAAACTACTTCATCTAAATCGGATGCCGCATGGCTGCTGAACCAAGCCCTGAATTCGTTTGTAAAACGAACATAAAGGTTCAGCCATTGCCAAGGATCGGCTTCAAACCATAAACGGGTTCTAAAACGCATATAGTTAGAATTATTCGCGTTTTTATTAAGAGACCCGGTATTTTTCCAGTACTCCTGACGGATACGTTCATCAAATCCCCATTTTACTAAACCGGCAATAGGTTTTTTTTTCGGTAAATTATAAGGATTACATAATAACGCGCCCAAAAGTGTACTGCAATCCGCTACGGAATCATCACTTGCCGGGGCGGTTTTGATTTCTTCTTTTACTACAGCAGGTGCGGCGTTTTTTTTATTTCCCGCCTTAGGTGTTTGCGCAAAAACAGATGAAGCAATAAAAAGAACTAATACAAGAATTGACGACAGGGAAAGAGTTAATTTTTTGTCAGGTAAAGTTAGCATATACAGCATACATATTCTCCTTTTTTACGACGAAAAACGGCTATCAACAATAATCCCTGTTTATGTTCATAGCCATTTTTCAAATTAAATTATAATAATATTACATAATCATTTACTTCAGCAGTTAGAATATGTCTCCACAATATGCTATGCTAAAAAGACGATACTGTTTTTTTGCGCTAACACCGTTTAAACCTGAAACCTTGCGACTATCTCTTCAATCGTATGAGATTCCTGTGTAAGCTGTTCGGTAACGCCAACAAATTCTTGCACGCCGTGTTTATTATCATCAGCTATTTTATTTACTATTTGAACCGCTCCGGCTACTCCAGAAGTACCTTTTTCCTGTTCAGCCATAGCGGCGCTTATTTCTTGAGATACCTTAGCTACGTTCTGCATAGCTGATGAAATTTCTTCCACTCCTTTTGCCTGTTCATTGCTCGCGGTTAGAATTCCTTGTGTAACGTTATTTAAAACTTCCATCGCCTTTGATATTTCTTCAGATCCGGTTTGCTGTTCAGCGGTTGCCCTGTTAACTTCCTCGATCAATTTGCTGACTCCGTCAATGGAACTGGAAATATCGGATATGATTACATCAACATCTTCAATACATTTAACTCCGCTTTGGGCTTTTTCATTTGCGTTATTAATAAGGTCTGTAATTTCCCGGGCGGCTTGAGCCGATTGTTCCGCTAAATTACGGACTTCATCGGCGACTACAGCAAACCCTTTACCAGCTTCACCGGCGCGAGCGGCTTCTATTGCGGCATTAAGAGCCAACAGATTGGTTTGCGAAGCTATTCCCGTAATAACGCCTATAATATTACTTATCTGTTCCGAACTCGCCGAAATTTCTTTCATACCTTCAACAGCTTCTTTTACTGTTGCGTCTCCATCTCTGGCTTTAAGATTAAGTTCTTGCGCTATATTATTTATCTGCGATGAATTAATGCCAATTTGTTTAATCGCTGCTGCCATCTGTTCTATTGCCGCCGTAGATTCATTTATTGAACTGGATTGATTCTCAACATTTTGGTTTATATTCTGGACATTTCGTGTCATCTCTTCAACAGCGGCGCTTGTTTGTGTAACAGCGCTTGCCTGGGTCTCTATGCTTTTTAATACCTCCTGAATATTATGGGATATTTGCTCAACCGCGCTGCTTGACTCTGTTGAACTGGAAGCCAGTGAATCCGACCCTTCAAGAAGTGTTTTTGAAAGACCATTTATATTGTTTACGTTTTCAAAAAGGTTAATCGTCGATAGTTTCAGTTGGTTAATTATTTGTTTTAAATTTCTTGTAAGGAAATTAAAAGATTTCGCAAGCTGGCCTATTTCATCGTTGGAATCAATATTAATTTCTTCACATGTTAAATCTCCACGCCCTACTTTCTCGGCTTGCTGAGCAAGAAGCAGTAAGGGATCGGTTATTTTCTTTGAGAACCAAAAAACTAATAAAGTGCCGACTATTACCGATAATACAATAATTAATAATATCTCATCGCGAATGACTGCAAGAGCCTCCGTGTAATCGGAATAATAACTTCCCGAAACTATAATCCAATCTTTTTCAGGATAATAAGTGTAAGCGGCTATTTTTTTGCGTCCTTTCCAGTAATATTGCTCATATCCGGTTTTCTTAGCCATCATTTCCTGAGCGTAATCATAGTTCGCTATATTTTTGCCTTCGGATTTCGGATGGATTATATAGGTTCCTTTTGAATCCATTACATACATATAACCTGTTTTACCGACTTTAGCGTTTAAAATAGTGGTACGGATATCAGCAAACAGCTTTTTTTCCACTACTTTTTCCGCGAATTCTTCACCTTGAGAAATAAGGTTTTCGCCTATTTGCGCAAGTTTTTTTATCTTATCATCGTATGTATCCGTAGAGCCGCCTTTTACGATCATACTTAGATATTTTTGATATTCAACAATTGTTTTTTTAAAATCAGAATATTCAATTCCCTCTTTTTGCGCGAACGGGAAAAGATTTTCAATTTCCTTGAAATTTTCATTAACCTTCTTTTCATAAGCCAATATTTCGTCTTTAGACCTTTTATCTTGATAATACAACATATTCATTACATTGCGTCTTGCCTCAAGAAGATAAGAGCTGTAATACTTCTTATACAAACCTACATTTTTGAAAGAATTTTCACAAAAAAGAGCATAAGATTTAACCTGTCCTTCAAGTGAATTGTAGACTTCGTTGTATAATCCTTTCTTTGCTGATTTGTAGCTTAATAAACCCAATACAACTAAAGGCACAACAAGCAACAAAAAACAAAAAACAAAAAGTTTTAACTTCATAGACCAGTTTTTAAATTGAAATTTTTCTTTCATGGTTTTTCCTCCCGATAAATTAAACAGTTAAAAAAGCAAAACTATTTAGTTTATCGACAGTTTGATAAACAACTTAATTTTTTTATAATTAATTTTTAAATCCACAACTATTTACAATGACATTACCAACAAATAAATAAACATTAAAATCAATTATTATAATTTTATTGAAGCCGGATATTTCAAGGTTAGGCAATTATTACACATTTTCTAAACAATTTTATAATTAGCATAATATATCAAGAAATCAACATAAATTGTATCTTTTTTTATACATCAAGACTTTAATTTTAATAATCCGCAATCACACTATCGTATTACGCCGGTAAAGAAAAAACAAACACAGAACCCTGTTCAGGTTTGGCTTCAACCCAAATTTGTTCTTTACATTTTTGACAGCAACATTTATATAATTGGGAGTGTTGCGAAATAAAAT
>JAGGZS010000167.1 GCA_021161885.1 bacterium | reverse complement strand
GCAATCCCTAAATATTGAATATGCGTTTGAAAAAGTTAATATATATCTGGAAAAATTTTTTATAACTTTTTTTTTTCGTTTTTGTTATGTATAATCTAAGGAAATTTAACAACACTATTTTTTTATGGAGTATTCAAATGCCGAAAGTATCCGTAATAATGCCTGCATATAATTGCGCGAATTATATCAGTGAAACTTTAGGCACTGTTTTTAAATAGATATTTAAAAAATTTGAAATTTTCGTGGTTGATGAAATTAATGTTTTTATGATAAATTTTTTATGAATGGCAAATGATAATTCTTGGTATAGAAACGACTTCAGAAATAGGCAGTGCGGCAATCGTTCAAGACGGCAAACTGTTATGGGAATTGGTGTTAGAACAGCCTCTCAGGCATTCGCGATATGTTATTCCGGCGATTGATAAAATGCTGCGCGAAACAAAATTGAAATTAACGGATATGGATAAAATAGCTGTTGGTGTAGGTCCCGGTTCGTTCACTGGGATAAGGGTTGGCATTGCTATTGCTAAAGGTTTATCTTGTGATGGTTCAATTTTGCTATGCGGTGTTCCTTCTATGGAAAATATGGCGGCAAAAATGGAATCTGAAAAAAAAGTTTGCGTAGCGGTTTACGCTCAAAAAAATAAATTTTTCGTTCAGTGTTTTTTAAGGAAAATTCAATATGAATGTGAACCTCTGGGGAAATGCCGAATAATGAATATTGATGAAATTTATCGCGAATGCGGGCAAAAAACGGTAATTTTAAGTCCTGACGTAAAAAAAATAAACAGTATTGCCAACCATGTGAACTCAGTTAAAGAAATTTATCCTTCAGCTTATTGCGCGGCTATGATCGCTCATAATAAACCTGAAAAAGAGCTGTCGCTTAAACCTGTTTATATACGCCGAAGCGAAGCTGAAGAAAAAGGCGCGAAAGTTTATAAATTTTAAGGAAACATTCAATAAAGGTTTATTTTATGAATCTGCTTCAAACACAAAATAAGTACTCAAATTGGCTTGAGATTGATCTGGTGAATTTATCAAACAATTATAAAGTTTTAAAAAAATATCTGACTTCCGGTACTCAAATAGCCCTGATTGTCAAAGCCAATGCTTACGGTCATGGTGTGAATGAGGTTGTCGGCACAGCCGTTAAACAGGGCATTTCTTTTTTTGGTGTGGCAACTATTCAGGAAGCAGTCGAATTAAGGGAAAAGTTCCCTTCAATTAAAATTCTTGTTTTAGATGCAAATTTTCCATCCGACGCGCCTGTGATAGTGGAATATAACCTGACTCCCCTTATATATTCTTTAGAGATGTTAGACGCTCTTTATGAGGCGGCTAAACAATTTAATAAATCGATTAACGTGCATATTAAAATTGATACCGGAATGGGCAGGGTAGGCGTCTGGCATACTGAAGCTGTGGATTTTATACTGCGCGCAATCCATTACGGCAAGATTAAAGTGGAAGGATTGTGCTCGCATTTTTCTATGGCGGAAAGCGATTTCTCATATAGCCTTCAGCAATGGGAGGCGTTTTCAGAAATTATTGACAGGGCTAAACAATTTGGAGTAATGTTCAGGTATTACCATATCTCAAATTCAGCCGGAACTTTTCTGTCCGGTCTTCCGTATTTTAATTTTGTGCGGACAGGCATAATGTCTTACGGTATTATGCCGCGGAAAAATTTGCTTAACACATGGGGTCTTAAACCTGTTATGTCGTGGAGAAGCAAAGTTATTTACTGTAAAGATGTTAAGGTCGGCCGTTATATAGGTTACGGCTGCACCTACCGCGTCGGTTCCGATACTAAAATAGCTACTATTCCTATAGGTTATGCCGACGGATATATGCGTAGTCTTTCAAATAAAGGTGTTGTTTTAATAAAAGGGAAACGTTATCCCGTGGTTGGCAGAGTAGCTATGGACCATATGATGGTTGACGTAGGACATTATGCTGATTTGGCTGTCGGCGATGAAGTTACATTAATCGGTTCACAAGGAAACGAACGAATTTCATCTGAGGAACTGAGCGAACTTGCCGGCACAATACCTTATGAAATAACATGTAATGCCGGTAAACGAACTGAACGAACCTTTCTGCGTTCTGTCCAATAATTTTTTTTAAAATTTTTTATAGATGTAGGAAAAATAATAAAAGAAACCTGTCAAGATATTCTGTAATTTACCGAAAAAAAATATATAAGAGTATATAATAGTATTAATTTATCAGGATAAAATATGAGAAATAAACTTAATATCACCAAAACAGACCGGCGTCTAAAAAAACGCGTTGAAGTTTTGAGGAAATCGCCGGCTGTAGCTCATGTTGTATCTAAAAAAAGGCTTGGCGAAGAAATGATATCCCGGGTTGATGAATTGCCCGCATTACCTACTGTAGTATCAAAAATTATGGCTCTTATTGAAGATAACAATTCAAACGCCCAAAACCTTGAACAATATTTGAAGCAGGATCAGGCCTTAGCCGCAAGATTGTTACGAATAGTAAACTCATCGTTTTTTGGGTTGCCGAACAGAATCAGCTCAATATCTCAGGCAATTGTTATTATCGGGTACAATTCCTTAAAAAATCTTGTGTTAGCCGCGTCTACAAGCAAACTTCTTGAAGGAGTTTTTCCGGGTTATGGTTTTAAAGAAGGAGGATTATGGCAGCACGCTTTTATGGCGGCTACATGGGCGAGTAAACTCTCGAGCCGTTTTGAAATTGATACCGAGGAAGCGGATGAGCTTTTTATCGCGGGGTTACTCCATGATGTAGGCAAATTGGTTTTATCAAGTTATATAACAATCAACTGCAAAGAAATGATGACAAATCTTATTACCTGTAACGGAAATATCGAGGAAGCGGAAAAAGCGCTTGTCGGAATATCCCATTCTGAAATAGGCAGCAGAATTGCCCAGAAATGGAATTTTTCCGATAAGTTAGCGCATATAATCAAATACCATCATAATGCGTCTTGTGCCGTGGATTATCAGAAAGAAACTGCTCTTATCGAGCTGGTTAACTATTGTCTTGTTTCTAAACGGTATGGGATGTTTGAGAATATTCCGATAGATGTGGGGTTGTCGCAGACATGCCTCAAACAACTTAAACTAACTTCTGAAAAGATTTTGGAATTGACGGAAGAAATTGAAGAAAGTGCTGAAGGATGGGAAACAATATAAAGACAAACAATAAAAATACAGATTTAATTGGTTTATGCAGCCAACAGCTAATTGAGGCGGCACATAAACTGTTTGCGTGCGTTGATTTTGTTTGTTTTTATTCTGAACTTGAAAGTCTGCTCTCCCGATTCGGAGGATGCAGTAAATTCTCGTGTATTATTTATTACGATGAACTTAAAGAATTTTATGTTGATTCATCTAATTTTTTCTCAAGCGATCATTTTAATACAGTGCCGGTCAATTTTGAAAGTTCCGGTTTATTCTTAAATTTTTCAATGAAAAAATCGTTCTATGCGGCAGAAGGCGATGAGCTTAAAAATATTTATCTATCTGATGCGCAAGCGCCTATATTAGGATGTGAACCGTTGAATTATAATAATCAGATATATGGGTTAATGGTTTTTCATGAAGTCGGCAAAGATAGGGAAATTAACAGGAAGTGGCTTGAGATTTTGTCTAATTTGGCGGCATTACGAATAATCAACTTGCAGCTTTATCAGGAAACCAATCAGGAAGCCAGTGAAAATTCTGCTAAACTATGGGCGATCAATAATGCCGGTGAGCTTTTAAGCCATATGAATCTTGATGTTCTGCTCGTTAAAATTATGGAATTATCGTTGAGTATTGTGTCTGCTCAAGTCGGATCGATTATACTTGATGAAAACGATAAGATGGAAACAAAAGTTGAATGGGGCCTAAGTCATGAAGTAATGACAAAAATTATACATTCCACAGGCGTGCCTGTTATTGAATTCGTAAAAGAGAACAATGAACCATTTTTAGTTGATAACGCTAATGACGATCCGAGAATTGATATATCAGGACTGGATGTGGAACTTGATTCAATCATAATTATACCTTTGTTTACGAGCAATAGGTTTCTTGGAATGGTTAATATTGTAAACCCAGCTGGTTCAGAGGCTTTTTCTAAACAAGATATAGAGCTTCTGGTTACTGTAACAAACCTTGTTTCTATTAGTATTGAGAACGCTATTTTATATAAGATAGCGTTGGAAAAAGAAAGAATTCGTGAACAACTGAACATTGCCCGTAAAATCCAGCAGGATTTAATGCCCGCGCAACCGCCTGATTATCAGGATTATGATATATCCGGCATAAACATTACTTGCGATGAAACCGGTGGCGATTATTATGATTATTTTTCTCCTGACCCAGATAAGTTCATCAATATTGTTGTCGGCGATGTATCAGGCCATGGTATAGCCGCTGCTTTGTTTATGGCAACCGCGCGCGCTCATATTCGCGCTTCGATAAATAATATGGAATCTATTTTAAAAGCCATGTCCGCAATAAATAATCTTTTAATTGAGGATATGGAAAAAAACGATCATTTTATGACCTTGTTTGTCTTGAGGCTTGATTTAAGTTCAATGAAAATTAAATATATCAGCGCCGGCCATGAAACATCTATTATTTACAGAAGATCAAATAAAAGTTTTATTGAATTAAAATCCACAGGGTTGCCGGTCGGGTTGATTGAAGACGCTGAGTTTAAAGAAGAGGAACGACAGCTTGAACAGGGAGATATTTTGTTCCTCTATACCGACGGCATTAAAGAAGCAATGAACAATCAGGAAAAACTTTTTGGATATGAACGTATAAAAGATGTATTAAAAGAAAATGCCGATTTGCCTGTTGATGAAATCCGCGACAAAATTATTTCTGATGTGGAAGAATATTGTTCAGGTTATCCTCAGCAGGACGACTGGACAGTTGTTATCATAAAAGTAAAAGATGATGAGACCAAAGATATTAAAGTATCTTTACAGAAAACTAAGAAAACACAGCTTGCTTATGTCCAGAAAAAAATAAGCAGAAAACAAAATAATAATAAAGAATATAAGGATACAGCCGTTTTCCTTGATAATGAGCCGAAAATAAGCGGTGAAGTCATCTTAAAAAGCAAAATACAAAGCTGTGAAGAACAAAAAGAAGATTTAATTGATGAAGTTATGTCAATGCTTGAACATATGATTGAGGCTTCAGCGGATGATTTTCTTTATATAAGATTATGTCTTGATGAAGCGTTAACCAATGGCGTTAAACACGGCAATAAATATGATAAAAAGAAAAACGTTTGGATAGATGTTTTAAGAGACGAAGATAAACTTGTTTTTTGCTTTGAAGATGAAGGTGCGGGCTTTAGTAAAGATAAATTTCAGGAATTTTTTGGGAAACCCAGCGAAACATTCAAAGAAAGCGGCAGAGGCGTTTTTCTGATCTCTCAACTTATGGATGAGGTAGTTTATTTTAACCAAGGCAAAAGCCTGCTTATGAAAAAACAGGTCAACTGGAAAAATAATTAATTAAATGTTAATATAAGGTGATTAGATTATGCGCTATAATGAACGAAATGTTTCACAAGATAACGGTGTAAATCCCATGCATGATACTATCACGGTCGCTATTAACGATGATAGAATGACGCAGGATACAACTATCGGCAGTGTTTATGAACGAATTTTTGGTTTAATTAAAGAACATTCGTATATTAATTTGATTATTGATTTCGCTAAAGTGAACTATTTATCAAGCAGTGTATTAAGTAAACTTATATCTCTGCATAAAAAATTAAAGGAAAAACACGGCATTCTTTGTTTATGTAATATAAACCCTGTTGTACTTAAAATTTTTGAGCTGACCCAACTTGATACATATTTAAATATATTCCCCGATGAAGATAAAGCACAGGTATTTTTGAAAAAATTTTAATAAATTAGCGCCTGTTATTTTGATATAAATTGATTTTTTTGCCGATTAATCCAGCTATGGAATAAAAAATCCTATTAAATAAATAGAAAAACGAAAAAAGTATTGACATAAGCCGTGAAATTTTATTTAATGAATGCCATTAACGCGGGGTGGAGCAGTTTGGTAGCTCGTCGGGCTCATAACCCGGAGGTCGTTGGTTCAAATCCAACCCCCGCTACCATATACAAATTAAATGCAGTCTTAACGGGCTGCTTTTTTTCGTTAAAAGAAATTTTTTAAATGGCGGAGTAGCTCAGTAGGTTAGAGCAGTGGAATCATAATCCACGTGTCCGGGGTTCGAGTCCCTGCTCCGCTATTCTTTTTTAAGTTCAAAATTTTTTCTCTTGTGAATCTCTTGAATTTTTGATTGATGAAAAAATCACCGGAAATATATTTTTTTGCTGTCATCTTGAGCAATGTTAGCGGCGTGTGTCGGTCTTAAAACGTAAAGTGTTGATATTGCTACGCCCCTTCGGGCTTTTGGAATGGCTGAGAGTTCATTTTTGAATGCTTATCAAAGATTACAACCATTTACACACCTTTTTTTCTCTGAATCAGATATAAGCCGGCAGCTAAAGTAAACGATAGTATTGTTAACGGCTCAGAGGTGTGTCATAAAAAGTGTGTAAATGGTTGTAGTTTTTGATAAATCTTAACAGCTGGTATAGACT
>JAGGZS010000009.1 GCA_021161885.1 bacterium | reverse complement strand
ATCCTCTTCAGCTAATTTTTTTATAAAAATATCATAATATTTATAATTTGTCTTGATATATCAGCCGAAAATATTATTCAATTGTTTTTAACGGAAAAAATATGAGAAGGAGTTTTCTAGTTGCGGAAAATTTTGAATTTTTTATTTGTTTTTTATTTATTCTGCGATGTTTCGTCAGCGCGGAATTTATCGGAAACATCTGATATGGAAATTTCTCAGATAAAAAAAATAATTTTTGAGAAAATAAATTTGATTAGATCAAAATACGGACTTAATCCATTAAAGAATAATAAGAGGTTGTCTGAAGTCGCGTTAGCTCATAGCCGTGATATGGTTGCCCGAAATTTTTTTTCCCATTATAACCCTGACGGAGAAGGACCTGTACAGCGAGTCAGGAACGCGGGTATTGACGAAAAAATATCCGGCGATGGGAACTACTATTTTTCCATAGCGGAGAATATCGGATATGTGCGTCCGGGATATTTAAGACAGCTTAACAACCTGAAAGTTAAAAGAACGGAAAAAAGCCTTGCTTTAGCGCAAATAAAAATGTGGATGAAAAGCAAACCGCATAAAAAAAATATATTAAGCAAAAATTACGACGAAACCGGAATCGGCATAGCTGTCGATAACAACGATAATTTTTATGCTGTCCAGCTTTTTAGATAATTTCTTCATGCAAACCTACGGTTTTTGTATCTATTTATGTTTTCTGATAAAGATTAATTTTACAGCGCCTAATAAAAATAAAATTACAGCCGAAGGTTCTGGCACGGACGCTGTACCGTTTTGAAGTGATATATAAGATAACTCCACATCAGACAGAGCCGAACTTGTATCATCGCCGAAAAACATGAAATTCGGTGTGTCGTACGGAAAACTTCCTATTCCGGGAATAGGGCTTACCCAGCTTGAATAATCTCGGAGCATACCTGTAAGTATGGGGTTGTTATCGGCGTATAAAGTATATGTCATATTTAAAATATTTAATTTGTAATCTGTGTCAACAGCCGTATTGAATAAACCGGTACTTTCCGCATGGGTAAACATATTAGGCAGTCCCGCCTCCGCCCATATTTCATCTTGCCAGAACCCTAATTCAATACCGTATAAATCGTGGCTTAACAGGATAACGCTGAAGCCTGCTCGATCTGGAGCTGAATGGGCTTCCAAGTTCAGTTGTAACCCGAACTCTACGCTGAATCCGTTTGCCCTGTCGAGTATAACATTGTTCAGCATCGGATGCGATACGCCTGAAAGAGGGTTATAGCTAAAGTATCCAGACTGGATATTTTCGTCCGCAATGGTATAAAAATAAGTCCGCCCGCCAGACGCTGTTTGAGAAGCCAGTGTGCCGTAAACCGGATCAGCCATATACTGCCATCCCTGCATATCAGGTGTTTCATTGCCTCCGTTTGCGTTGCCGTCGTAAAGCATTTGAGCATAAGAGGCTGAAGATAGAAAAACAAAAATTATAAAACTCATTGCCAGCGTTTTCATAAAAATTCTCCGATGCGGTTGAGATAATTTGCCGTTAATTATAAAATAGCACATATTTTGTTAATAATCAAATTGATACACCAACAATGATAACGGAAAAATTTTTAGACAAGCGCGGTTGTAAAAATTGATTTAAGTTCTATAATCTGAGAATCAGGGGCTATCCCGAAAATATATTCTATTCCTATTTGCCTGCAGGTTTCGTATATATCTTGATAACTGTAGTAATCCCAGCAGTTAAGCGGTATTATAGCAGTATTGTATTTTGCTGTTTTTAAAAGGGGTATAAAATCAGCGAAAACACTTTTGGTGAATTTTTCGCAATCAATCGATATTTTTGTAGCAATACTGTTCGTATCAGAAAAATGCCGGCTGAAACCGGACTGCACAATCAGATCGATTTTTAAATTGTTTATTCCAAGAGCGGTTAATATTTTTTTGACGGTTTTTACGGGAGCCGACCTGAACATTAATATTTTTAAGTTTGATTTTATATCATTGGGCAGTGAATCTATTTTCCCTTGAATATTGTCTTCAAGGAAAGTTTGCGTTTCATAAATTTGAGCGGTGATATCCCTTAAAAAATCATAATCCACGCCTTTAATTTTTGCGGAACTTAAATCCGAGCGGTTATAGTTGTTATGGTTTTGTAAAAGTGATAAATTATTATTTTCACAAAATTTAAATAAATCACTTCCGGGTAAAGGAGTAAAAAAAGTAACACTAATTTTGTAAGGTTTAATTTCTTGAATCATTTTTAATGTTTCTTTAGCTTCTGTTTTAGTTTCCGTAGGTACTCCAAACATAAAGTTACCTTTAATTTTTATGCCATATTTATGACATATTTTACTTGCCTTAATATTTTGTTCAACAGTAGTGCCTTTATTTAAAAAATTTAAAATTCGTTGCGAGCCACTTTCAAAGCCAATTGAAACTAGTTTAAGACCTATTTCAGCAAGTCTTTCCATAATAGGTTCATTTTTACAAATAAAATCTACTCTGCTTTGAATAAAAAAAGGTTTACATAGATTTGCGCGTTCATATTCGTTACAAAATTCTTGAATCCATTCTTTATCTTCTGTAAGACAATCATCATGAATCATCAATGAGTTATACTTATACTTGTTATAGAGTGTAATGAGTTCTTGGATAACATTTTGTACACTTCTGCGTCTAACTTTTTTTCCAAATAGAATTTTTTCAGATGGTTGGCAGAATTTGCAGTTATAAATACATCCTCTCCCCGTTATTATACTTACAAAAGGTTCTTGAAAAATAGGCATATATGCCGATTCAAGTCTTCCCATTAACTCTGAGTCAATAAAAGGCAACTCGTCAAGATTTTCGGGGCGTATTCCTTGTATTATCCTTTTTGCCTTTAAATTGTTTTTTATGGAATTTAATAAATTTGCAAAACTAATTTCACCTTCACCGGTTATGATATAATCTATTTCTTTATATGGTTCAACTTCATGGAGCATTATTGTCGGATGGATTCCGCCTACTACAACTTTTATTTTGCTGTTTATAGATTTAATTATCTTGATACATTTCAAAGCCGCTTCAACATCGGCGCTCATCATAGATACTGCGAAGACATCGGTTTGTGAAGCTATTTTTTTTGCGGTTTTTTTGAATTCCGCAATATTTTTCATCCGGCATAAATTTATGCATTGCACATCGTTGTAACCTTTGTTTTTAATGTATGCGCTGATAGAACATAATCCGTGATGTATGGTATCAGGATGGACTCTGGGCTTAAACTCATTATCCTCTAACCCTACACCGCAGTGTAATAGTATGATTTTCATTGTCAACCCCTTGAAATGTTAATTATACATTTTTAAGTTTGTTTCGGTAATAAATACAGGCGGTAAGAGACATATCTACTTTATTTATCGGATATATCCGTAAAAAAGATTAGTTTTTTATAGGTTATAAAATAAAAGAGGGTTTTTAAAAATCCAAATGGATTATGTTCATATCGCCAATTTTTTTTTCAAGACGTTGTTTACTATCTTTTTTATGGTCTATCCAGAACTGGGCAACTTTGTCGATATCCGGACAGGTGGTTATGAGGTATCCACCGGGTTTAAGGAGTCTATGCCATTCGCTTAACGCTTTAGGTACTTCATTGAAAAAGACAGGTGTTCAATGATATGATGGTTTTCGATAAGGTCGACTGAATTATCATATTTAAAAAATAGGCGTTGTTGTAGATGCTCAATAAATAAGAAAAAATATTTTTATAAACTAAGTTCAAAAAGTTCTCTGCCTATAGCTTTGTCTATTTGCGCTATAGTCGGTGCTTTTTCGGCAGGTTCCATTACTTTAACAATAATTTGGTCAGCAGACCATTTCAGCCCGTTTTCATCTAAGTTTTTATCCATTACGATATTAACGCTTTTTAAATCTATGGGAACCCCTGCTTGGTTTTCTTTGCCTTTAAATTCACGGGCGAGCTTCATATGCGCAAT
The DNA here is from genome assembly GCA_021161885.1 of bacterium. Taxonomy (GTDB): domain Bacteria; phylum Auribacterota; class Auribacteria; order Auribacterales; family Auribacteraceae; genus JAGGZS01. The sequence goes on along the minus strand of JAGGZS010000009.1, from coordinate 4,779 downwards.
CATTTGCGGATTAATCGGTTCTAAAGCGATTCTAAATGTGTAATTTCCTGCTGTTTGTGGAATTATAGTTGCCTGATACCTGAATTTTTTGGTAATAGGATCAATTCTTTTTATTAAATCCATATTGATTCGTTGCGGAGCTGTTCCGGGTGCTTCGTATTCCAATACGGCTTTCACATCTATGGGAAGAATAACATTGCCGAACTGGATATCGGTTTCTATCGTGATAGGGTGTCCCGCGATAGTTACATTATCGTTCTGGTCGGTATCGGTAGTTATGCGTTCCATAAAAGTTCCTTGATTGTTATCGGCAAAACCCCATACGAGCCGGTTACCTAAAGCCAAGTCAAATTCTTTTTGTTTCGCCTGAACAATTTCTTGTCTGCGGTTTATGATTCGTTTCTGAAGTTTTTTTTCAGGGATAAGTGTTTGGAGTATATTGTTTCCGTTTCCGTTTCTTGATTCGACCGACTTAAGTATATTTGAGTATTTTAGCTGGATATATTCCAGCGCCATTCTTCTGATATCCACCTCGTAACTTCTTTTTACCGAGTTGCGGATCATATTTACATAAGATGCTTCGGCTTGGGGGTTACCCCGTTGCGCACTGTAATAAATGTCTGCTATGGAAGATATTTTTTGGTAAAGGAGCTTGTACCATGGCGCCGGGTTATCGAGATAAAGTTTCATTAGTTGGTGTGTCGTAAACGGATCAAGGCTTTTAAAATATAAAGAATACAATCCTTGTTTAGAAATTGTGCCGTCGTCTTGCAGTGCTGCAGAGAGGTCGAAATCCGATTCGGCAAGGTGAATTTTGTTTTCCGCGATAATTTTTTGTAAATTTTCGGGAGACAAATCGGAAATGAATTCATCAATGATGATATAGTTATCGTCTTTTTCTATTACAGCAACAGGAATAAAAGGCTGGCCGCCGTTAACCTTGATTTGCGGGTGGCTGTAATATCCTATTGATTCATCAAAAGAGATGTTAGAGCCTATAAAATGAAGTTTTGATTTTGGGACGGTTCTATGGAGTATTAAAGGGGTGATGAACGCGCCGTTCGCGTTAGCGGGATCGGTTATAATATCATCAACTTCTTCAATCATTGCCCCGTCAAAACTTGATATAACCATAGTCCCACCGCCAAGGGCTTTTTGGTGGCTGGTTGATGACGCCTCCATTTTTTCAACAGGCATCATAAGCCATATATCCGATCCCCTGACACCGTATTTTGCTATGGATATATCGTATTGTTCCACAAAAGCGATATGAATAGTTGGATGTTTACGTTTTACGGCGTCTTGAATATTTTTAAACATTGCTTTGCCGGGTTCGTCTTTTGGATGGGAAATACCGGAAAAAACAATATTTATCTGTTGGTCGCCGTACTTATCTTTAAGTTCCTCGGCAAGAAGGTCTATATTTTTCAAAATCAGGTCGGTTCGTTTGTAAGTATTTGTGCGTCTCATAACGGATATTGTTAAGTAGTCGGCAGACAGGTTAGAACCGGATCGCGAGTTTACCATATTGATAAATTCTTTTTTCTCTCTTTGTTTGACGCTAACAAGAGTTTCGTCAGGTATTAAATCAGGGTCGATCTGCTGGAATTCGGGAGGTTGCCAGTCGTGCAGGTTAACGCCGTTGGTTATGCCGTTTGACGATACTTTTTCGTCGGGGTTAAACCGTGATGGAGTTTTTTTGACTTTTATGATTTCAGAATTTGTTACGGATTCGTGCCGTAAACTCACGGAAGATGATATATCCGCAAGTGTTGCCGCCGCTTCGGTCAGGTTAAGGACTATATTGGATGAGCCGGCGAAATCTTTGAATTGTTTAATAAGCGTATCCACATCGGAAGTCATAATTTCTACTAATCTTTTACGTTGTTCCCCGTCAAGTTCCGTCCATGTTTTTCCGTACGCGTATTTGGAGTATAGTCGCATAAGAGTAACGGAGTCAATACCTAAGAGCCATCCCATGTGCATAACGTTATCTGTCTTAAAAGTTTGGCTTGATACCGTGGGCAGTCCGGCGGGAACAGGTGTATGTGTGGTGAAAGCGAGCCCTACGTTTTTCCAGTATGAGTTCGGATCAAGTTCATCTTTGAAAATTTGTCTTTGCATAACTTCGTCAGCTAAAAAGATGCAGTTCGCTTCATTCATATGTAAAATTGCGGGAATATGATTAATAATACCTTTATCGAGCAGTTGCTGGAGTGCTTCTATACCGCCTCTGCCGAGAAGCTGATCTTGCTGAGCTCTGAGCTGGGGTGTTTCCGTGGCTCCGCCGTAGAGCATCCGTGTTACATCTGAGGTTAAATCTTGAAGGGCGAATACTCTTGCGTCGCCGACAGGTATTTCCCATACTCGGGCACGGACAGGTATGCCTATATCGTTCAGGTTTATTATTACTCCGGTATCAAATACAGGCAGTTTAGAGTAGTCTACAGGCAGTTCCTGTGTAATTTGAACACCGTCGTCAGTTAATGTTTGTTTAACCACATTGCTGTAAAGAAGGGTAACTCCATATGTATTAATGCCTGTGTCGGCTAATCCCTCAACGTATTCGCCGGCGAGTACTCCAAGCCCGCCCCAGAACATAGACCTTATTCCGCCGAGCAGTTTCATCTCTGGAGAAAAATAAGCGATGCTTTTATTTTTAAGTTTCTTTTTTACGGTTTTTACTTTATCGAATGATCGTTTTACCGGAGTAGGTTCAACGGTCATTTTACCGTTCATTTTTGACTGGATAGTTTTTACGAGTTTGTGCCTGTTTTTGCGGTCGATAGTTCTTAGTTTATTAATATTTTGTTCGTATTGGTCAAGTGCGTCCTGTGTTATATCAAGATACCCTTCATCTTTAAGTTTTTTTAAATATCTTGGGTCAAGGTATGGTGATGAAACTGAAGATAGAATTGTTTCAAGCATTTTTGAACGGTCTTGTGATGACATATCCCCTGAAATTATATTGTCTATGGTTTCAGGGGATATGGGTGTAGAACTTTTAAAGAGGTCAAGTATAGTGCCTCCGGCTTCAAAATCGAGTTTTTTCATTGTAGTTAAGAGATTGAAAAATGATTTGGCAAACTGCTCGTTAAAGGTCAGTCCTTCAACTTGATCAAGGGCTTGGACAATTAACCTTACAGCGATAAGTTCGGGCGCGAGATTATTAACCTGCAGGTTGTCGAGCCCGATAATTCGTTCAAGGAAAGGCTGGTATCCGGTCATAAATCCTGAGTACAAAGTATTATTGAGGTTAAGTGTTGTTCGTGGATTAATTGAAATATACGAAATGTTTTCATCTTTTAATTTTTTAAGAATTTTTTCACTGTGAAACCCGCCTGTTATTTGTATAGCTATATCAACTTTATTTTGTTTCATATAGTCGATGGTGTTTCTGCTTAATATGGCATCTCTTTTTTGGGAAATTTTATAAAAATCTTTAGCATTGTTTATGCAGGAAAATATTTTTTCGGACGGTTTAGCTATGTCTAATTTTTCAAGTTCCAAATCCGAAAAGATTTTGTTGAGTGAAAACGATTGTTCCGCTTGGTTCAGCCAACTCAGTTCTATTGCGGTAAGGTTCAAGCCGACAAGCCGTTTTAAAAGATTTATATAATCTAATGAATCTAAAAGAAATATTTCTTTGTCGGAATTGCTTAAAAATAACATTATTTTTTTTGATACGGTATGGATTGCGTTGATGAGCTCGGATGGGTTTATGTTTTGATGAAGTTCAGACAGTTCTAACTGTAGTTTTATTTGCGGATATTCGTCTGAATTTATCAGTTGATTCTTTATGAAATTATCTAAATATGTGAAGAAATCGATAGACCCTATTTGTCCAAGCAGATATTTTGTGTAATATTTCGATATGTTTTTTGATGGCTGGTTATCATAAGATAATTTAATTTCATCGAAAAAATATTTTAGTTCGGTAATGAGTTTTTGTGGTTTAACGGATTCTTCAAGGTCAATTAGACTGAAAAAATTTTTTAAAACGGGATAATCTTTGTTTTTGATTCCTGATTCGGTTAAATAAATTTTCAGTTTTTTCGCGAACGATATAATATCTGTCTCTTTGTTCCAGAAAAAAGAACGGTATTCTTTGTGGAAATCCAAAAGTTTTTTTGGTAAAGATAATGATTTTGCCTCATAAATTTTGTTTGCCATTGTTTCAAGATAAACAGCGGGCTGTAAATTGCTCATCATTACGGTTTGGAAAATGTTACGGTTAAGGTCGTAAACCTTTTTTTCTTCAATACCGTATATCGTTGGAGCCGGTTGGTTGAGGAACGCAAAATACTCTGATCCTGTAATTTGTCCTTTATCGAAAAAATATTTTATAAACGCTTTTTTGGTGTCCATATCTGCCGGATGGTCAAGGACAGGGGATATATCATACACGCCCCAATAACCTTCGACGAATATGCACGATACATTGAGGTTTTTACCGATATATTTTATGATGTCTGAAATATTTCTTTGGACAAAAGGGTTTGAGTGCATATCCTTAATTTGAATTACGAGTTTATCTGAGCTGCCTTCAAATTTATCGCTTATATTCCCTAAATCCGGCGGCAGTATGATTTGTTTTATCAATGAAGCGTTTATATTTTTAGGAGGTGAAATTTTTGAATACGATAAAGCGGGAAAAAATATTAAGGACATTAATAGTGCGCTAGATGCCATTTTTTTCGGGCGAAATATCATTGATAGTTTACCTCCTGAATAATTTGAATTTTTGTTATTGTTTGTATATATTTCATTGGTTAATAT
>JAGGZS010000006.1 GCA_021161885.1 bacterium | reverse complement strand
TAGTTTAAAACCTTACATTTACAGTAAAAATTTACAGGTTTTTGAGCTAATGGCAGATAGATACGAAAATAAGGCTATAAGTTTTAACGATTATTGCGTGTACCTTTATCGCCAAGCCAAAAGAACGGGTGTATCTATTGAAGATTATAACGAGTTTAAAAAAGTCTGCGATTCTATTACGGCGGAAAAAAAGTTTGATATTAAACTTAAATCCGAACAGGAAAAAAAGTTACTCGATTTATTAGGCTTAAAAATGAATAAAAAAGATAAAACCGAATGGAACTCTATTTACGGTTTGTATCTAAAAGATATGGTTTCCGCTTCGTATTATTATTCAAAATTGCAACAGGCAATGAAGAACAGTTCCGTCTCAATGGACGATTATCCCGAACTCAAGAAGTTTATGGAATTTGTCAATATTAGTTCAAAGATCAATCAGGAAAAATTAGTCGCCCAGATTTCCAGTATCAAAGATGTTGTTTTAAATAAAATTTTTAATAAACCTGAAGAAATTAAACTGCATTATTTTTCAAAAAATCTCGATATTTTAAATAAAATGTTTGAACTTCAAATTACCGGTAAAGAGTTTGCTTATTATCTTGATAATAAAGCAGATTTTTCCGTATACCGAATAACTGATTTTATAAAGAATTATGCATCGGAACATAACATTAATTTGGTTATTGATTCTAATATGGCTGTAGTCGAAAATGCTCTGCCATATGTTGATGAGTTTTATGCCATTGCTTCAAGCCGTGATAAAATTTTAGTTGATAACGCGTTATCAGAAATGGAAATTGCGGGCGCCAAAGCGGGCATTATTATCACAGGCGGTTTTCATACAACCGGAGTTACAGAGCTTTTAAAAGAAAAAGATATTTCATATATTTCCATTATGCCTAATATCACTAAAATCCAAGCTGATAATCCATATGTTGATTTAATGTTAGGTACAAGCACTCCTTTAGAAACATTGCTGCTTGCCAGAGGCGCCGGTTCATTGGCGATTCCTTCTATGATGGCAAAGGAAATGCTCCTCGGCAGGTCAAATCAGCAGGTATTAAAAGACCGGTTTAAACTTTTTATGATTGCCGATTCCGTAAGAAACCTTATAGCCGGACAGAAAGATTTGTCCGTTGAACAGATAACCGATATTATCAGCGTTGTTAACGGCTATATTGTTAAGGCTGGTTTTGACGCATTTTCCATAACTTCTATCAATGCGATTAAAGATGAAAAAGGTGTAATATCTTCTGTAACAGTCAAAGTAAATTATTCGGGCAAGGAAATCGTATTTGAATACGGAGCGGATATCCCTTTTAGCCAACTCGATTTGGAATCTCTCGAAAAACATAAACAAGATAATATGGTTTTGAGGATTTTATCCCCGCAGGGAGCTGTAGTAAACGCTCTTAAACTGAATGCGCTTACAGACGAAAACGGCATAGTTAAAATTGATGATATATCCGATGCCGGCTTAAGGCAGTTTTTTGAGAATTACGGCATTAATGAAATTTCAGGTTTAAAAAATCTGTCGCTTAGAGAAATTGTCGATCTTGTAAGGGCGATAGAAACTAATAAGCACGGGCAAATAGGAAATTTTGGTATAAAAGTCAGGCAGGTTGACGGGCAATATACAGTGGTTGTTTACAGCTTATCCGGACAGGAAAAAGGGGCGTATAATCCTGATTTGAACTTGTTTGCCAACGCTCCGTTTGACGCATCGCAAACTGAAGTTGAAACTGTAAAAGATAATGCATGGTTAAACGATAATTTCCCTCAAATTGCTCAAGCTAAACAGGCGTTTCGCAACGGTGATATTCAGAAGGCAATGGAACTTATTGAGCAAATTCACGAGAAGTTTGCCGGGCAGGATAAATCTAAAATTGTTTTAGATTTTTCTAACGCGCAACAGATAAGAGCTGTTGGCGATGCTCTGCACGGCATTATTATCTCTTTATTAAAAAATGAGTTTCAATTTAAAAAGGCGGATAGGGATATAATCTTCGATAAAATTGACGGGGTTAGAAAAGATTTTATCAGGCTTTCCAAAGGTGAAGATGACCTTAATATAGCTGATATCGGTATCGGGGAAGGACATGGCGCTATCAACCTGCTGATTGGCGATTTATTAAAAGCACGAGCTCTTAAACAGGGCAAACAAAAAGGTCAGCCCGCTGATTTCGACCGGAAAAATTCAAGGGGTGAAATATTTTTCTTCTTTGATGAATTAGAAGGAAACGAACAGGCGGGACACGCAGGGTTCAGGAAAAACGCGGTATATGCTGCTAACGCTGTTGTCGCTGCTCACGAATTAACTGAACTGAGGTTATGGAGGGCATTCGCAAAAACGGTTCTCGGCTTTTCAGACGAGCAAATCGAAAACGGCGAGCTGCGTGACTGGATTAAAGATATGATGCAGCATAGTCCTCAAACACGAAGGCTGGTTGGAATTGAATTATACAATTTTGCCCATAGAATAGCTCAAATTGCCCAAGAGCGCGCAGCTAACGCTAAATTGGGCAATCAGGATATTGATGAAATGTCGGATATCGTTGATGGCGTTTTATTTGAGAATAGTCCTGAAATAGCTTCGTTTTTTTCGCAAATGCGTCAGGATATTCTTGCAACCAACCCGAACGCGGCAGGCGCGATGCCTCAAGGTATAGATGTATTATTTAGAGTATTGCAAAATATCTTGCCTGTATCAGGTGCTCAAGGCGCAAAGCTTGTATCAGACCTTAACGGTTTGAAAGATAATCTCGGTAACATTTTGAGCGGTTTAAATGTTGAACAACGCATTCTTTTACTGGGGATTATAGAGAATTTAATTTCCTCTTACAGCACTATGACCGGTGAGGCAGTACCTTTGATAAACCAGCGGTTACAGGAAATAAAGTCGTTAGTAAATGATTCAATAGGAATTAAATCGCCTGAAACAGAAGATGCTGCTAAAGGAGAGGTTAGTGAAATCAAACCTGAAACTCCGGTTGGGACAGAGGATGTTGTTATCGGAAATAAAATTGCTAATGTTCATCCAAAAAGTTTTGCCGATTTTATTATGCGTGAAGCCATGACAGGTTCAGCAGTCGATGGTTATGCCGCGGTTACAATGATTATAGGAAAAAACGGTGAAATTCTTTACCTGAGCAATAATCCTGAATTACCGTCTGTAATGAAAGATTTGGTTGACGCTAACGAAGCTGATGTTATTTCTATGAAAGTTAAGGTAGATTTATCTCTCGAAGGCGATGAATATTCTTTCTCATCATCTAACGTTATTTCTCCTGAGATTATAGGTGTGTTGAAATCCGTTACCGAAGAAGTTTCTTTTATAAATGCTTTAAATTCAAAAATCAAGCGGTTAGCATCGCAAGATTCCGAACAAGGCAAGTTGTTTCGCGAATTCCTTAAATTAGATATAAATAATCCGGCAAGGCAGTTTATTATTGCGCGGCTGTCTGATCTTGCAGCCGATATTGAAGCAATTGATACCTTGGATATCCGCTCTGTCGTATCCGTTTTTTTTGATGTGCTTTATACACAAGGAATCGGCAGATTGACAGAAAATGATAAGTCGTTGTCTCTATCTAAACAGATAAAAAAGATAACCGGCATTTTAAGTGATTTTAGATTAAACGATGCTGCCCAGAACATCGGTTTGCGAAATAATTATTTTTCACTTCTGTATGATTCTTTGACAGGTATGCAGAAAAGAGACGTTGACACTATGCTTGCGTCTAACCATAGCCAATGGGCTGTATTAAAACATATGGAACGATTGATAAATGATACATCTATTGTAAATTCTTTAATGAATAAGGCTTATATAAAAATGCGTCTTCAGAATTATTATGGGGAATTAGGAAGAATTCCTCTTAAAGGGTAAATGGATT
>JAGGZS010000313.1 GCA_021161885.1 bacterium | reverse complement strand
TTTATCGACCTGTCAAAACTATTGTTATGAGATGATGTTTCAAAACTAATTTCAGTAAGTTTGCCTGACTTAAGCAGTTTAATTTTTGTTTTCACAATAGGCAATTCGTTTAAATTTTGTATATTTGCCGGAATATTCCAAATTGTGTAAATTCGTTTTTTTATAACTTGAATATAATATAAAAGATCGGTATCTGCCTTGTTATGTGTCTGAACTTGTTTTATTGGTTTTGAAGGTTTTTTTTTTCAATAGTATCCCATTGTTTTATTACGTTATCTTTAAGTTTAGTTTTAAAGGGTTCCGGCGCCGGCCGTTTTCGTTTCATCTGTTTTTTATGTTCAGCGACCGGTTCGTCTTTTGTCTCTTCTTTTTTTATCGGTTCGCTGTTAGGTTGTTCCTCAAGCTGTTTTACGTTTTGCTCGGGCGGAGTAAAAAGCTCTATTTCCTGAATCGGTTCAAGCTTTTTCTTCTTACCCTTAAAAACAGAGATAAATATTATAACGCAGACAATAATCATCACGTGAAACATTATGGATATTACAAGTGCTTTGCGCCTTTTAAGAGTATTTTTTAATAATTGTATATTCATTTTTTCACTCGTTCGGTTTTTGTAGCGATACCAAGTTTAACTATACCCGATTTTTGGATTATATCCATTACTTTTACAACGATTTGGTAAGGCAGATTTTTGTCTGCCCTTAACACTATTGATAAATCCGGAGTTCCCTCCTGTAACGTTTTAAGCCGTTTTTCCAGTTCAGGCAAAGATACAACCGAATTACATAGATAAATTTTTTTATTATTAGCGATGCTTATTGTAACAGCCTCGTTGTTTGACATTTTTTTTGTCGATGTAGACGGCAGTTTTACAGTGATGCCCTGCTCCATAACCGGAGCTATAAGAATAAAAATAATCAGCATAACCATTGTAACATCAATAAGAGGCGTCATATTGATGTCGTTTAATGCTTTATTTTTATAAAATAAACTTCGTTCTTCCGGCATTTATTGGAACTGCCCTTTTTCAAGCAAAGATAAAAATTCAGACATAAAATTTTCTACATCGGTAATCAAATTTTTTATAGTGTTCAGTAAATAATTATACCCGACAGCAGAAGGAATAGCCACAAATAAACCGACAACGGTTGTTATAAGAGCTTGAGATATCCCCGGGGATACCACGTCGATACTTGCCGAACCCATTTGTCCCATTTCGTGGAAAGCCACAAGAAGACCGTAAACTGTGCCGAGCAGTCCTAAAAGCGGGCTGACATTGGCGGATGTGGCAAGTATAATCATATTGCGTTCAAGACTTTGAGCCTGTTTTGATACAGTGCGTTTTAAAGCCTGTTCTATCTCGTTTATTTGTGTTTTTGGAATTTTAGACGCGTAATTATGTATTTGTTTTAACTCTTTAATTCCGTCCTGATATAATCTGTATACTAAAGATTTGTTCGGCAGATTGTTTATTTCAGGCAACCCGATACGTGATTTAGCTTTATTCCTGAATATTTCAAGAAAATTTTCAGCTGATCTGTTAAGTTTCCTGAATATAATAATTTTTTCTATAATAATTGACCACGCAATTACGGATAAGATCAGTAAAATAAGGAGTATTCCCTGCCCCACTAATCCGCAATCAATAAAAACCCTTAATAAAGGAAGGTTCATAATTTATCTCAGCAGAAAGTTTGTTGATTATTTTTCAATATTTGCGCGCATTATTAGTTTAGCGGATAAACAAAATGGTTGCCCTTTATGAAAAAAGAGTACCAAAACAAGACATAAAGCGTCAATGAAATCTCGAAGTATTTTATGATTCCATACGTTCTTTATAAATTTTTTGTCCTTGTTCAAAAGGTACTTCCTCATAACATTCAAAGTGCATGGAATAGTTTGCTCTGCCTTGTGTTAAAGAGCGTAAAGCTGTTGCATACCCGAACATTTCTGATAGGGGCACTTTTCCGTCAACAATCTGTAGATTGCCTTTTGCGCTCATACCCATAATTTTTCCTCTTCTTGAACATAAGTCGCCCACCGTATCGCCGAGAAAATCTTCAGGTACGGTTATTTCAATAGACATTATAGGTTCAAGTAAAACAGGATTTGCTTTCCTGAATGCTTTTTTGAACCCTTCGGCCGCTGCGGTCTTAAAAGCCAGTTCTGAAGAATCGACTGAGTGAAAACTTCCGTCAATCAGCCTAACTTTAATATCTACGATAGGATATTTTGCGTAAATACCTTTTTGCATGGTTGCGATAATACCTTTTTCTATGGCAGGGATATATTCTTTCGGTATTCTGCCGCCGACTATTTCGTTGCAGAACTCAAAACCTTTGCCCGGTCCATTAGGTATCAATTCCATAACGACATGACCGTATTGACCTCTGCCGCCGGATTGTTTAGCGTGTTTATAATCTATATTTTGGGCAGAGGTAATTGTTTCTCGATAAGCCACTTGAGGTTGACCGATTTCGGCTTCGATATTAAATTCATGCAGAAGGCGGTCAATGATAATTTCAAGATGGAGTTCGCCCATTCCTGAAATAATAAGATCGTTAGATTCCTCATCGGTTTTTACTGTAAAAGTCGGGTCTTCTTCGGATAATTTAGTAAGAGCTTTACTTAGTTTGTCGCCGTCATCGGAATTTTTTATTGAAACTTTTATGGAAACAACAGGAGCAGGGAATTCTATAGCCTCAAGAAGAATGGGGTTGTCTTGCGAACACAATGTATCTCCTGTAGACGTATTTTTAAATCCAATGCCCGCAACTATGTCTCCGGCGTGTATCCAGTCAAGGCTTTCTTGTTTATTCGCATGCATTAAGAAGACTCTTCCGAGCCTTTCTTTATTCTCTTTAGTGCTGTTATAAATATAACTTCCGGCGGATAATTTTCCGGAATAAACCCTAAAATAAACCAGTTTGCCCATATGTTTATCGGTCATAATTTTAAAAGCAAGCGCTGAGAAAGGTTCGTCATCGGAAGTAGTTCTGGTTATTTCTTCGTTAGTTTTTATGTCTTGCCCGGTAATAGGGGGCAAATCTATGGGCGAAGGCAGAAGGTTAATGATTGCGTCAAGCAGGCGTTGAACACCTTTGTTTTTAAAAGCTGACCCGCAAAGAGTTGGGATTATTTTATTTTGTATTGTGCCTTCGCGAAGCACCTTGATTAATTCTTCTTGTTTGATTTCTTCTTCATTTAGATATTTTTCAAGCAGATGATCGTCAATATCCGCTAATTTTTCAATCATTTCTCGGCGGTATTTTTCGCTGATATTTTTTAAATCGTCTGGGATTTGTTCTGTATGATAGTTTTTACCGTAGGATTCGTTGTCATAAATGACAGCTTCCATTTTAATTAGGTCCACAATCCCTCTGAATTTGTCTTCTTTACCGATAGGTATTTGAATTGGAACAGGGTTCGTGTTGAGCCTTGATTCCATCATATTGATAACCTCGAAAAAGTCTGCGCCGAAGCGATCCATTTTGTTTACAAAAGCAAGTTTCGGCACACTGTATTTATCCGACTGTCTCCAGACAGTTTCCGATTGAGGTTCCACTCCGCCCACGGCGCAGAAAACCGCTATGGCTCCGTCTAAAATACGTAAACTGCGTTCAACCTCAACAGTAAAGTCAACGTGCCCCGGGGTATCGATAATATTAATTCTGAAATTGTTCCAGAAACAAGTTGTCGCCGCGGAGGTAATGGTAATTCCGCGTTCCTGTTCCTGTTTCATCCAGTCCATTGTCGCCTGTCCGTCATGAACTTCTCCAAGCCTATGTAATTTACCTGTATAGTAGAGGATTCGTTCTGTCAAGGTGGTTTTTCCGGCATCAATGTGAGCCATAATACCAATATTTCTAATTCGGTCTAATGCAGTTTTCCTTGTCATCTTAAGTTACCTTTCGTATATGCCGCAGTAAAAAAAAGTTTTAAAAAAAATTATTTAATTATATACTGAAAATCATAAAAAAACAAATTTTACCCTCATGAAAGGGAATAACATTATCTACAAAAAATTATAAATGTAAATAAAAATATTTGTGTTTTTTTATTAACGCAATATTTAAGTAGGACGCAAAGATGGATTTTGAACTTAAATTACATGAAAATTTAAAAAAAATAAAAAACAGGTTGAAATCAGGTCAAATTGTATCTTCAGAAGTTCTGCAGGTTTTAAACGGCAGGGAAATAATAATTAAGATACAGGGACTGCTTATTAAAGCTTATACGGATATTGCGTTTAAGAAAAATGACAGGGCGTATTTATATATTAAGCAGGTTAAAAATCAGCTTCGGTTTAAAGTGATGGACGAAAAAGAATATAAAAAATTCAGGAATAAGGGTATAGATATTATTTTTTAGAGATAATTTTTTTAAGCTCTTGTGCCTTGCCGCTGTTCATCGCTTTAAGTTTATTTATAATGTTTGACGTCTCGGTTTTGTTATCCATAGCATTATAAGTTAACCCTAAATTATAAAGATATTCTTGGTTTTTAGGCATGTTCTTTGTTATTTTTTTTAAATTTTCAAGAGAATTGTTAAGTTTTCCTTGTTTCCTGTAAATGGTTGATAAAAGAAATAAACTTTGGTTTTTGATAAAAGGTTTATTTTTATCTGATATTTTTAAGATAAATTCTAGTTCATCTTGCGCTTGCGCGGTTTGTCCTTTTTTTAACATTGCGTTGGCAATTAGAAAATGTGATTCGATAAAATCGGGTTTGATTTGCAATGATTTACGTGCCCAAGATAATGTTTCGTCGTAATTTTTTTGTAGAAAATAGCAGTCGGCTATATTAAAGGATATGTAAAAATCTTTTGGATTGATTTCATAACACTCTTTAATGGTCTCAAGAGCTTTGCTTATTTGATCGGTTCGTTTGTAGCACATACCGAGATAAAATTTTGCTTTAATATTTTCAGGTTCTATTTTTAAGGTTTTCTCAAAGAATTCAATCGCGAAAAGATATTTTTGTTCATTGTAATTTTTTATTCCTGCTTTAAACATATCTTCCGGTTTGTCCCCGCATCCCGCAAACAATGTGATAACTGCGAGTAACGATATTAATTTTATGGCATTTTTCATATAAAACTCCTGTTGTTTTTTAAGAAACAATTAAAAAATATCAAAAAGGCTGATGTCATGTCAATATAACATGGGCTACTTTTTTTATGTGGCTATAGTTTCCCATGATTTATAAGAACTTCTAACTAAAGGCGCTGAAACTGTTTTTCTGAAACCTAATGAATCGGCGAATATTTTTATTTCCTTAAATTCCAGAGGTGTATAATATTTTTGCACAGGCAGATGTTTTTTCGACGGCGCGAGGTATTGTCCGATATAAACGATATCGCACCCTGTGTTTTTTATATCTTTTATTGTCGTGTAAATGTTTTCTTTTGATTCCCCGATACCGACCATCAATGACGATTTAATAAGGCTGTTTTCGCTGTTTTGTTTTAGGTACGATAAAATATCAAGCCCTCTTTTGTAACTATATTGAGGTCGGGCGAGCGGATACAAATTTTCAACGGTTTCCATATTAAACCCGATTATTTTGGTTTTTTTGTTTATGATCATATCGAAATATTTAAAATCTCCGAAATCGGGTATAAGAAGTTCAATGGGAATAGACGGATTAACTTGCCTTATTTTTTTTATGGTATTAAGAAAACAGCTTGTCCCTGCGTCTGTTAAGTCGTCTCTGGTAACAGAGGTGATGACAATATGCTTAAGATTCATTTCCTTTACGAAACGAGCTATTTGTTCCGGCTCGTTAATATTAACGGGCTGAGGTTTTTTGTTTTCTATATTGCAGAACGGGCATTGCCTTGTGCATTGTCTGCCCATAATTATAAAAGTAAATGAACGGTGATGCCAGCATTCTGCCCGGTTCGGGCATGCTGCCTCTTTGCAGACCGTGTTAATGCCCATTTGGGATAATCGTTTGCTTAGTTGTGCTACATGAGGCGATAAAATGCTGTTGGGCAGTTTCAGCCAATCGGGTTTTCGTTGATACAGATTTTTTTCCGTTTTCATAATTTCCATTTATAGTTTATTTAAGTTATTGAGAATCTGGATAATCACATTATTAGATTCATTAATATTATTGTTTTTGCTGATGATTTCGTGTTTAGATTGAATAAAAGTCTCCTTTGTCATTTCATCAGCGCAGTGTGTTATAAGCGAATTGACGCTTTCGTGTGTGGATTCAAGATGGAACTGTAAACCGATTACTCTGCCTTGATATTCAAATGCCTGATTTGCGCATACCGCATTTGAAATTGTGTGGATTGAGCCTTCAGGTATATCAAAAGTATCTGCGTGCCAATGAAAAGCGTGAAACGAGCAGGGCAGGGAAGCGAATATTTTTGAGTTTCGCGATTTATCGGTTTTTGTAACAGGAAACCATCCGATTTCTTTAAATTTGTTTTTGTATATTTTTGCTTCAAGCACATCCGCGATAAGTTGGGCACCCAGACATATTCCTATTCCTATTACTATTTTATTGTTTTTGATCGCTTTTTCGATAAAAATTTTTTTTGTTTTCAGCCAGGGATATTTGCCGTATTCGTAGATATTCATAGGTCCGCCTAAAACGACGAGCCAGTCGTACATATTGTGTTCAGGTAAAGGATTGTTATTATAAAGGGCTGTTTTTGTAATTATAAAATTTTCTGTTTCCGCCCAATTTTTTATAAGACCAAGGTTTTCAAAATTAATATGTTGTAAATAATGTAACCTTTTCATTTGCCGTTATCTTTTTCTTGCGGTGTTTTTTCTGGATTTTTAGATGAGTTTAAAATTTTAAGGACTCGCCAGTTGTCAGGGTCTAACCTTAGTGCCTGTTCTAAATATTTATTTGCTTTTTTATTATCGCCTAATTTGCTGTAAATTTCAAATTGAGATATATAAGTTAAGGCAGTATCGAATGTTTTTTTCTGAATATACTCAATTTTTTTCAGGGCGGTATCGTAATCTTCCATATAAAAGTATGTTAGATATTCTAAAAAGTATAATGAAAAATTGTATTTGCCGAAATTAGTTTTCGCGTTTTTTATATCTGTTATTGCTTTTTCATAATTATTTTTGTTGAAAGACAGTTCCCATGCGGTAATATTTTTTAAAGTTTTCATTTCCCGCTCGTCTTTGCGAAGTGATATAAGTTTTTCGTCCATTTTTTTTGCTGTCTTTGCGGGCTGAAAAAATTGTGACTGCGGACCGAATAAAATCTGCTCGGCGTAAAATTCAAGATATGCTTCGATTAATTTATCTTGTTCCCTGTAAATGTAACCTAAATTCAGGTGCAGTCCTTGTTCGTTCGGATACTGTTGGCATCCGATTTCCAGCATTTGCTGTGCTTTATCTGTGAACCCGTTTTTGTGGAGCGCTATAGCGAAAAAGAAATAATCTATGGGATAAGCAAGTTTAATGTCTCTGGTAAACCCGTAAGTATAATTGTTCTGGCATTCTCGATATTTTTTCAATTGAAAACAGGTGTTGCCCATATAATAAAAAGCGTTTACAAGCGGTGTTTGCTCAACAAGAGCTTTTGAAAGGGCATTGTAAGCATCCTCAAATTTTTTGTGCTCGAGGTAATGCCGTCCAATTAAGGTGTAAGCGGTAGATATAAGCCGGTTCTCTTGATCTTTATAGAAAACGTTATTTTTTGTGAGAGCTGTTTTGCACTGCTCAAACATTTTTTGCGATTTATCCGATTTATCATAATAAGCCGCCATATCGATGTATGATTTGCGTTCATCCGGAAAAAGACACTGTTGTTTATCTACTAAACTTTTTATCAGTAGAAGGTTAAGCGGTGTTGCGGCGTAAGCGTCTTGCAGTTGGGTTTGAATAGAATTGAATAATTTTTGTTTTTTATCTGCGCAATAGTTTTTTATTGAATCTATTGAGAAGATTTTATCTAAAACTTGTTCATCGGGCGCAGGGGGGGGGGCAGGATATTGTTTTTTTTCAGCATATATAAATGTTGAGTAAGTTAATATCAGGATAGAAATAAGGATTTTAAAAAAAGTCATAAACTAACCTCTGATTTGTCCTGATTGCGCGGGTAAGGTGAGTAAACATAAGATAATGTATTTTTTTCGCTCGGCAGGTAACCGAAAACCTCTTTCCAAACCTGATTTGTTTCCATACAGAGGTAAACGGGAATTTGATCATTCCATTGAAATATTTTTTCAATCATAGTTTTATACATTTTTATCCTTATGGGTCGAAAATACCTGAACTTGCTGTCATTGCACATAACAAATTCACCGGTTGAGAGTATTTTGCTGTAAGGGCGGTTGTTTTGTATTATCCGTTTCAGTGAAGGGCTGAACCTTAGTCCGCCTAAACTTAACCATGCTATTTTTTCGGGCGGGATAATTTGTTTTAGTTTGTCGATAACCTTTGCGTATTTAGTTTCCCACGAATCTATCAAAATAATAGGGTCAAAATGGAAAGTTACTTTATATCCGTTTTGGACCATAATTTTTGCCGCGGTTAATCTTTTTTCAAGAGAGGCTGTATTAATTTCGTCGGAATCTATTATTTCCTGAGGATTGAGCGACCACCCGACAACAACCTGATTTGGTGATCCGTACTTAAGGACGGATTCAATGTTGGCGGATTTGGTTTTTAACTCAAGAATTATGTTCGGATAATTTTTTAATCGAGGTAGGATTTCTTCATTTAAATTGATCATCGGTTCAAAAGCCAGGCTGTCGGCCAGTTCGCCGGTTCCGAGCCTCAGTATATAATTTTGTCTGATTACTGATTTCAGCTCATCAAAAAAGGAGTCTATGTTAGCGCATAACATTATTGAACCGCAGTTTAGGTAATCCTGCAGTATGCAGTATGAACATTTAAAAGGACACCCGTTGATTAAGTTGGCTACGTAATAGTTACAGCATAAAACACCTTTTGAGCCGGGACATTTTTTTATAATGTTACCTTTATAATTAGTGATAAGAAGCACAGGTTTACCGCCCGCTTTCTTAAGGATTTTTTTCGTGTCGCGCAGTTCAGACACAACCGATATTTCTACTGCGTTAAATTTGCTTAAAAGTTTTTTTGTATAAGAAGAATTTTTTACTGATTGCTCAACTATAATTTGGTCTGGGTGAAATAATTTCATTTTTTTATACATTTTTTAAGGGGTTTATTATTTTTTCTAAAATTTGATTACTGCATACATCCTTTAAGTTAGATACGGCTTTTTTAAGGTCATCTTTATTTTTGAAATTTATGTTAATCAAATAATTGCCGCCCTCAAAATTTGATGGATGATGAAGTTTGATATTTCCGTTCAACTTTAATAGACGGAGATTGTTTTTGAAATATTCGGTTGTTTCGGCAAAAATCGGGTTGCGTCTTGTTTCCAGATAATTC
>JAGGZS010000222.1 GCA_021161885.1 bacterium | reverse complement strand
ATATTAATCAGAAAACCACTACGACAATATATGGTGTTGACCCGAAATATCTTTTGTACGCGTTCATCATTACGGCGTTGCTGGTAAGTATTCCGTGGTTGGTGTTAGTATTGTTTCGGTCACGGAAGATTATTAAATTGAAACGGATAATCAAATCGTTAGTTGTATCTATAGACGGGCATGATGATAGCGTATCAATAAAACGTCATTCAAAGATGCTATCCAAAGCAGATCGGTTTTACAGGAAAATTATTGATCGATATATAAACTTGTAAGTATCTGAAATAAAAGCAATTAACCCCTTGACTCCCCCTTGACCCTATGGCCTTATACCCCCAGTTTTTAAACATCGAACTGCAAATGCAAAATCAGAACTGTAACTGCAAAATCAGAACTGCAAGTTTGAATTTAATCGTAAAAACTGGGAGGATTCAAAATGAACGAAATAGTAAAAATTTTAATGGATCGGGACGGATTATCTCGAGCGGAAGCTGAAAATTTGTTCTCTGACGCGCAAGATGAACTTAACAATCGGTTAGCGGATGGTGAAGATTGTTTTTATATTTGTGAAGAATATTTCGGGTTAGAACCTGATTATCTGATGGATTTAATACCTGTTTAAAACTAAAGTACGGCAAAAATATAGAAAGGGTTAAGATAATGGTAAAATCAATCAAAAAAGAACGAACTGTAGAAATTATGATGGACGGTGAAGTTATATATTCTGCACGGCCGAAAGTAATAGGCACGATGCACGAATGTTTACCACTTTGGAAAAATCGGTTAGCTGGCATTAAACGCGGTATGCCGGGTGCACAGTTCAGTATGACAGTTCAGGATTTATGGCAAGACGAGCAGGGATTAGTTCATCATCAGTTATTAGATGTTGAATCCGGCGAGTTGCAAATTGATGATGTTGATTAACCTATAGAAATTTTTAGTTGACGATAATATGCGGGAATGATATTTTTATTATTAGATAAGATAGTATCGTCCCGAGTTAGAAGGATTAAATCCCGGACGTAAAAATAAGTAAAACCTTCGTTAAGTTGACAAGATGAACTTAGCGGAGGTTTTTTGTTTTTTATAAACAAACTGTTTGTGCTATAATATTTTGTCATCCATGAAAAACATAATACACATACCTTGCGGGTTGATTATGAACACATTCAAAGAAGCAATTCTTGAGGTGAATAAAGGTCTATCATTGAAAGGGTAACTTTGTCAGTTCAAGTCTTGATTACTACACATTAAGAACCTTCAAGCTGAAAACATCTAATTGGCTTTGTTTTTGCAAAAAAATGTTTTTTATTGGAAATATCTTATATTATTTTTACTGATTAAATAAACGTATTTTATAAAAGATAAAACAAGGAAATTGATTAATGCAGAATAAACTGAAGTACACCAATTTTATCTGGAGTATGGCTGATCTTCTTCGCGGCGACTATAAGCAGTCTGATTATGGAAAGGTTATATTGCCTTTTACAGTATTAAGGCGTCTTGATTGTGTACTTGAACCAACAAAACAAGATATATTAGATTATTTACCGAAACTTAAAAATATAAAAGTTAAAAATATCGATCCCCTGTTATACAAAAAAACCAAGCTGAAATTTTATAATATCAGTCAATATAATTTCGAAAAACTAAAAGCCGATCCGGCTAATATTGCTTCTAATCTTCGCAACTATATAAATGGATTTTCTGCCGAAGCGCGGGAAATAATGGAGTATTTTGATTTTGATACTCAAATTTCAAAACTGGAAGAAGCAAATCTTCTCTACTTAATTATTAAAAAATTTCACGAAGTTGATTTACATAAAGTAAATTCTGAGGAGATGGGAAATATTTTTGAAGATTTAATCAGAAAATTTTCAGAGTTGTCTAACGAAACTGCAGGGGAACATTTTACGCCTCGGGAAGTGATTAAACTGATGGTTAATTTATTGTTCATTAATGATCATGAAATGCTTACTAAAAAAGGTATCGTTAAAACCCTTTATGATCCGGCTTGCGGAACTGGCGGGATGCTTTCTATTGCAGAAGAATATATACGAGAACTTAACAAAGAAGCCCGATTAGAAGTCTTCGGACAAGAGATTAATCCTGAATCATATTCAATCTGTAAATCAGATATGCTTATTAAAAAACAGAATACATCTAATATTAAATTTGGAAATACGTTCATAATTGATGGGTTAGAAGGCAAAAAGTTCGATTATATGCTTTCTAATCCGCCGTTCGGTGTGGATTGGAAGAAGTATGAACGATATATTAAAGAGGAACACGAAAAACGAGGATTCGGCGGTCGATTTGGAGCCGGATATCCCCGCATTAGCGACGGCTCATTTCTCTTTTTACAGCACATGATTTCCAAGATGACGCCGGTTAACGGTGGATCGCGTATCGCTATTGTTTTTAACGGCTCCCCTTTGTTTACAGGAGGAGCGGGAAGCGGTGAAAGCCAAATTAGACGCTGGATTATTGAAAACGATATGCTTGAAGCAATTATAGCGTTACCGGATCAACTATTTTATAACACAGGTATTTCAACTTATATCTGGATTGTAACCAACCGCAAAGAGCATCAGCGTAAAGGTAAAGTGCAGCTTATCGACGCGCGGGAATTTTATAGTCCTATGAGAAAAAGCCTCGGTAATAAACGCCATAAAATCAGCGATAACCATATAAATGATATAACCTGTATTTACGGCGATTTTAAGCATAATGATAAAAAAACGGTTATTGTCAATAATCAAGAACCGGAAAACATTATTGTAAGTAAAATTTTTGATAACGAATATTTCGGTTATCATCGAATCACTGTTGAACGGCCTCTAAAACTTAATTTTCAAGTATCGCCGGATCGAATCGATATCCTCAAAGGTGAACGGGCTTTCCGGAACCTTGCAAAAAGCAGTAAAAAAGGTGTTACTGCTCAGAAAGAAATAGATGAGGGTAAAAAATTTCAGCAGGATATTATTGTTATGCTCTCAAAAATAGACGGTTCAGTCATATATAAAAACCGTGAACAGTTCATTGGTGTTTTAAAAACACAAACTAAAGCATCGGGATTAAATATTAAAACGCCTTTATTTAAAACTATTCTCAAAGCATTGTCCAAACGAGATGAAACAGCCGATGTCTGCCTTGATTCAAAAGGTAACCCCGAACCCGATCCGGAACTAAGAGATTATGAAAATATACCTCTTAGAGAAAATATCCAAACTTATTTTGAACGGGAAGTTTTGCCTCACGTGCCGGACGCATGGATTGATCATGATAAAACAAAAATCGGATACGAAATAAATTTCACAAAAGAATTTTATGTATATAAACCTCTGCGTTCACTTGAAGAAATACGGGCGGATATCCTCGCTTTAAAACAGGAAACAGAAGGTCTGATGGATGAGGTTTTAAAGGAGTAAAGAAATTAACTATTCTAAATGTGTTATTGCATATCTTGATATACTTGGTTTTAAAAACCGAGTTAGGAATTCAGAAGGAGATGAAGGAGATAAAGAAGAAATAAAACTTTTGTTAGATTCGCTTAAAATATGTAGCTATTTTGCTTCTGGGAGTAAAAAAGCAACTGATGGCGCAGGTGGAGACAGAAAAATAGAAATACACAGTAGATTTTTTTCAGATTCAATCGTATTTTTTTTAAAGGAGAAGCCTGAAGATATAGGTCATTTATTTTTGATTATTCGTTATATTCAAGATGAGTTGTGGTATAAGGGGTTGTTAATCAGAGGAGCTATAACATACGGTGATATGCTTTTCCCTATCATAAAAGAAAAGAATATAACTTTAGGACCTGGGGTTATAGATGCCTATGAATTAGAGTCAAAAATCGCTATATATCCACGAATTGTAATTAGTCGCAATTTATACGATTATATCAAACAAGAAGATATTAAATCTTATCCTTTTGCTGAAGAAGGCAATTTAAAAGATTATATAAAGCAGGATAACGATGGTATTTATTTCCTTGATCTACTCAATAAAAATATTATTCGTAAAAAAAGTGAGCAATTAAAACCTATAAATATAAAGAAAGATTCTTTTTCTATTGAATGGAATGAGCAAGATGGACAAGATAAATATGACGAAGTGATTGAAAGTCTTAAGCAATGTATAGAAAATAACATTAATTCTAAAGATAATAAGATAAGACAAAAATACGAATGGCTAAAATTTTATAAAGAAAGCACTTTAGATGAACAGGTATAGAAAATACCCGAAATATAAATCATCAAATATAGACTGGATTGGCGATATTCCGGCTCACTGGGAAGTGAAAAAATTAAAATGGTGTCTCAGTTGCATAGAAAGTGGTAGCCGAGAAACTGGTGGTGGCAATCAATTAGATGAAGGCATTTTTAGTATTGGAGGTGAACATATAACATGGTTAGGAAAATTAATATTAGAACCTCCAAAATTTATATCAGAAGAGTAT
>JAGGZS010000145.1 GCA_021161885.1 bacterium | reverse complement strand
ATATTTTTAGTTTCCTGTGTGGAATCCCTGAAAAGTTTTTTCATTTCATAAGCTGGTATCCATGAATTGTTGAACAGAATATATTTTCGTTTATTTTTTTGTTTAGTTTTTATTTTTTCCGTATTAATTATTTTTTTGATACTTTTTGCGGGTAATGCTATTATTTCATCACCGCAGGCAAAAAAGATAGATTTAACGAGAGAAAGGCTTTCTGGTAAAACGAGCGTGAATTTTGTGCCTTTTTTCGATTGGGTATTTATTTTGATTGAGCCGTTAAATCCTTTTATAACATTTTTCACCACGTCAAGTCCTATTCCTCTGCCGGATATATCGGTTACGGCTTTAGCGGTACTGAACCCTGGGGTAAAAAGTTGTTTTAGCATATCTTCTTTGTTCATAGTATTAAGTTGTTCCAAAGTATAAATGCCCTTGTGCAGACAAAATGCTTTTAACATTTCGGTGTCTATACCTTTGCCGTCGTCGTGAATTTCAATTACCGCTCTGCCCGCTTTTTTGAAACCGGTAATTGTAATAGTGCCTTCCTCATTTTTGCCCTGTTTCAACCTGTCTTCCGGCGCTTCGATACCGTGATCCATTGAGTTTCTTATAAGATGGATGAAGGGATCGTGGAGTTTTTCTATTATTTTTTTATCGAACTGAAGTTTATTTGTTTTTATTGCAAGTTTTATTTTTTTATTATTTTTGCGGCAGTAATCCCTGACCATTCTTTTTAAGTTGCCGGTTATGGTTTCTAAAGGCACAAGCTGCATATCGATATGGTTATGCTGCAGCGACGATGTAAGCTCGGATAACATTTTAGCCGCTTCATTAAATCGGGTTTGAAAGCCGGAAAATTTCGTTTGCAGACATTCTGTCCGCGCCATTGTGTTTAGGTCTTTAAACTTTGAAACGCAGATATTTAAAGAATCTAATATCCTGTCTGCTTTATCAAAAAGTTTTGTGTTTACTTTGATGTATTTGTTAGAATCGTTTTTTATGGAAATAATTTGACTGCCTGTTTCAGCGTAAAATTCTTCAGGGATAAAAATAACTTCAAGCGACTTAATAGATTCATCAGAGAAAAATTTGTTATAAACCATATCTTCAAATTCACTTCGATGACCAATATTTATAGAGTAAAAAAAGCGGTACAGTTTATTTGATTCATCTAAGTTTTCTTCGAATGGAGAAGGATGCGAGTCAATAAACTCATTAAAATCGACTATAAATGAGGCTGCGTTAATTGAAGGAAATTGAACTTCGCTTTTAAAATAGACTTCAAGTTCAACGATTTCATTACGCATTGTTTTTGTATTCTTGAGGTTGTCTATAACGAATTGAGGAAGACGATTTTTTGTCGTTTTCATCTTAATAGTACCTAATAATTATTTTTAGAGGATAATGAACGTAATGAGGGCGTAATTTTATTTAGAGTAACGCTAATTTCTCCGGCAGTATTTTTCAGGGAATTGTCTTCATTAATAAAAAAGTTTCGTTTTTCTTTTGATCCGACTATGATTTTTTGCGATTCATCAAGATTTTTCATTATGGTGCCTGAAAAAATGCAAATTTCCATAATAAGGTCTGAAGATGATTCAATAGACTGCTGGATTACCCTGATATTATTCATTACCCGTTTTACTTTTTCCAATACATGTGTACTTGAATAAGCGGTATCATTAATATCCATTAAAACTGATGATATTAAGTTGCCGATTTGCTGCATATTTATTTTTATTGAATCCACTGTCTGAGCCGATTGCTCGGATAACGCCATTAAGTCGTTTACTACTCCTTCGCAGTCGTATTCGCTTTTTTCAAGCCGGGTTGATTCTAACGAAGCGTTGATAGAGAGCATTTTTGTTATTGTGGTAAGGTTAATCAGCATATCGACAATATGGTTAATGTTCCATGACCCTTCATTCACTTTTTGAGAATTTTTAATTACACTTGAGCTTCCAAAAAACATATTTTGTATATATTCAACAATATTGGTAACTTTTGAAAAATCGTTTTTAAGAGAATCCATTAAATGCTGAAGCTGGTTTTCGTCTTTTTTTGAAAACAGGTTAATACTTGAGATTTTGTGAGCCATGTTGTCCAAGTTGCTTTTGAATTGGGAATCGGCGCTATTGATTATCCCGAAAGAGTAAAATAAATCTTCAATTTGCCGTTCTATTTCAGAAGATGTTTCATGGATAATATGGCATTGCTCAATAAATTGTTGTGTAAATTCGTGTTGGGTGCGGTTTTGGCTGTATAATTCTTTGCCTAAGGCGATGGTTTGCGTTTGCAGTCGTATTTGGCGGTTTATTAATCTTATTAAATTTTCAAGTTTCAATTTAACCTGGTTTTGTAATGAAAACAGCCGGTCAGTTATTGTGTGTATTTCCCGTGATCCTTTAAGCACATCACGACTGAGCAATTTCATTTTTCTGCCGTTTTGGTAAAGATGTTTCATTCGGTCTGTTATTTCATTAAACGTAAGAATTATGCTTTTGATTTCTTTAAGTTCTTTACTTATAGTCTCGCCCGTATTTTGGACATCGGTGATTATTTTTTTTACATTTTTTTGAAGCTGTTGAGTAAGTTTAGTAATATCTTTTGCGGAGTTGCCCGATGTTTCAGCGAGTTTACGTATTTCTTCAGATAGAACAGTAAACGCTTTGGATTCTTCTATCGCGTGGGATGCCTCAATAGCTACATTGTAAGAGAGCATATTGGTTTGTTTGGATATTTTTATTACCGCTTTTGCCATATCCTTAATCTGTCCTGAAAATTTTTCTAATTTTTTTATGGACGATGTGTTCTGCTTGTTTTTTTCAGTCAGTATATCTGCTCCGCTAATTATTTCTTCTATTTCTTTGGAACTTACATTAACTTTGCCCTCAATATATTCCATTTTAGATAGATACAATTCGCATATTCTGGTAATATCTTCGGAATCCGGTATTATCTGGTTTGTAAAAAACGTGTACTCATCGGGAGTTTCTATATTATTACAAATATTACCGTTTTGTTCTTCAATGATGCTTAGCAGTCCGGTTAATTGCATAAGACCGGATTCAAGCTGGCTGATTATTGATTTAATGGGATCGCGTTCAGTCATTTTT
>JAGGZS010000087.1 GCA_021161885.1 bacterium | reverse complement strand
TAAATATTTTAATATTTTATCTTTGATATTTATAGCGGCTTTAATTTTAGGCTTTGTTCTGATAAAATATTTGCTTCATTATCTTTTTATTGTAGAAAAATTTCGCTTATATATATATTATATATAAAAGTCGGGGCGTAGCGCAGTTTGGCAGCGCGCAACGTTCGGGACGTTGAAGTCGGAGGTTCAAATCCTCTCGCCCCGACCAATTTTTACTATCTGCCTTATGCTGTAGGATTTTTTGTTATGAAAACTAATGAGGAAAAATCGCGGGTTTGTGTTTATTATGAAGGCAGGGTACAGGGAGTAGGGTTTAGGTTTAGCGTATGTTCGATAGTACGCGATTATAATCTTAACGGGTATGTTGAAAATTTGCCTGACGGCAGAGTTGCCGTAATCGTTGAAGGCATGACCTCGCAAATACTTGATTTTCTCGAAAAAGTCGAAAATTGCCATCTTAAAAATTATATTTTTAACTCAAAACGGGAATGGAACGAATTTTCTAATCAATTCAAATCGTTTTCTGTACGATATTAATATAGAGTAAAAGAAAATTTTTTAAATTAAAGAAGATATATTTTATGAAGTACGCGGTTATTTCGGATATACATGCTAATTTAGAAGCGCTTAACGCTGTGATAGATTACTGCGTTAAAAAAAAGGTCGATAAATATGTCTGCCTTGGCGATATCGTAGGTTACGGCGCTAATCCTGTTGAGTGCATTAAGAAAATCAAGTCGTTAAAAGGTATTGTCTTAGTCGGCAACCATGACCACGCGGCTATAGGAATAACCGATATTACTTTTTTTAATTCTCACGCGCGTGCGGCTGTTGAATGGACAAGAGACGCTTTATCCGAGAAAGACGTTAAGTTTTTAACCGATTTACCTTTTGTTGCGTATGAAGGAGATATGACTTTAGTTCATGCTTGCCTTGATTCCCCTGAAATGTGGCATTATGTGTTAAATGATACTGAAGCGGCAAAAAATATTGAACTGCTTGATTCGCTTCTTTGTTTTATCGGGCATTCCCATGTGCCTTGCCTTTTTCAGGAACATTATAACAGTAAAGCCCTTTTTGATTTTATGACTCAATTTACAATCAGTGAAAAAACTATCATTAATGTCGGCAGTGTAGGCCAGCCTCGAGACGGCGATCCGCGCGCGAGTTTTGTTATCTACGATACCGATTCTAAATTAGTCTCTTTTGAACGGATTGATTATGATATTAAAACCGCGCAGCAAAAAATTATAAAAGCCGGTCTTCCTAAAATTCTTGCAACTCGTTTAAGTATAGGTAAATAATTCTATTATGATTAAAATTATTTCACCATGGTTATATCCTCTGGTATGGATGTCGCTCATTTTTATCGGTTCGTCTATTAGAATGAGCGAAGACATATCGCCTATTGTTTTCAGTGATAAAATAGTTCATTTTATAGAATTCGGCATTTTGGGAATATTATTTTTTAATGCAGTATTAAGAAAAACAAAGATTAAAAATTTTTTCTTATTGCTTACAATATCTGTTTTTTTATCAACCGGTTACGGTTTATTAGACGAGATACATCAATTATATGTGCCCACCCGAGTGTTTGACTTAGCCGATCTATTGGCGGATTGTTTAGGCAGCTTTTTTTTCTGTTTATGTTTTTATTGGTATCTTAATAAACGAAAGAGTTACTTTAATTGACATTGCAATTCGTTATTGTTATCATTATTTTTTAATTAACATCCAATATATATTTTTAATATTATGGGGAATTTATGAAGGAAAAAATTGTTATCACAGGGACAGGTGTAATAACGGCACTAGGTTGTGATACCCCTGCGTTATGGAAATCCCTTTTGGAAGGTAAGTCGGCAATTAAACGAATTGAGTTTCCCAATGTGGATATGCAACAGTATGGTTCAAAAATAGCGGCTTATATAGAAAATTTTAATATACGCAATTTTGTGGAGAACGATAAATCGTTAAAAAGAAACGGCAGAGTAACTAATTTTGGGCTTGCTTGTTCTAAATTAGCCATTGAGGATGCCGGATATAAATTTGATTTACATAAAAATGGTTTGGGCAAAATCGTTTACGGAATAAAAAATGAAAATTTAAGCCGGTGGGGAGTTATTATGGGAGTCGGCGTTCAGAATATGGATATCTGCGAAAAATTTCATAAATCGCTCGTTTTAAATAATGGCCCTAAAAAAATAAGTCCCTTTGCGTTACCGTTTATTCCCGCTAATGTTGTGCCCGCTATAGTATCGGAAAAATTTGCTGTTACCGGACCAAGTTTTGTTGTTTCTACCGCTTGCGCTTCAGGTACTCACGCTTTATTGACCGCTTTAAATATGTTGCAGAGCGGATTGATTGATGCGGCTGTAACCGGTGGTGTGGAAGCCTGCATAACATCTTATGTGTTCGGCGGTTTTGATGCTATGTTCGCTTTATCCCGCAATAATGATGAGCCGCATAACGCTTCTTGCCCGTTTGATAAAAATAGGGACGGATTTATCATGGGTGAGGGTGCGGGGGTATTGATTCTTGAAACTGAATCTCACGCTAAACGGCGAGGTGCTAATATATTGGCTGAATTTGCAGGCGGGGCTATGACAAGCGATGCCTATCATATAACCGCACCTAATCCGCAAGGAACATCATCTGTTATGATGCTTGAAAACGCGCTTGAAAACGCGGGAGTTACTAAAGATGAAGTTGGATACATCAACGCTCATGGCACATCTACTCCTTTAAACGATCCTACTGAGAGTTTTGTAATAAAACAGTTTTTTGGCGAAAGAGCTTATAAAATACCTGTAAGTTCAACTAAATCTATGTTAGGGCATAGTATAGGCGCGTCAGGCGGGATTGAGGCGGTTGTGTCGGTTCAGACAATATTAAATAATGTTATTCATCAAACAGCAAATTTAAAAGAGCCTGATGTGAATTACGTTGATGAGAAAAATCCTCATCTCGATAAACGGTGCGACCTTGATTATGTTATGGACAGCCCCCGTGAGCAAACGGTTGATGTTGTTGTATCCCAGTCGTTTGGGTTTGGCGGTCATGACAGCGCCGTTGTTATAAAAAGATATTAATTGCAGGGTATCGTGTTTATGTCTGACGGTCAATTTGATATTTATGAAATTCAAAATATTATAGACGATTTAAGAAAAAAAATACGTTACCACGACAAATTATATTATCAAGACGCTCAGCCGGAAATATCCGATTTTGAATATGATAAATTGATGCAAAGGCTCAACAACCTTGAACAGCAGTATCCGCATCTTATTACTCCCGATTCACCTACGCAGCGTGTTTCCGGTAAACCTTTGACCGAATTTAAAACCGTTCAGCATGAGTACCCTATGCTGAGCATACAAAATACATATTCCAAAGAAGAGCTGTTTGCTTTTTATTCACGCCTTAAAAAATTATTGCCTGATGACGAAATATCTTTTACCACGGAACTGAAAATAGACGGTGTCGCGATTTCTTTAATATATGAAAAAGGAATTTTTACTCGGGCGGTTACACGAGGGGACGGAATTAGGGGAGATGACGTAACCGCTAATATAAGGACAATTAAATCATTAGTTAAAGATATTAAAGACAAAAATGTGCCTGATAAAATGGTAATCAGGGGAGAGGTTTTTTTAGCTCGTAAAACTTTTGAACAGATTAATAAACAAAGGCAGGAACAAGGGTTGCAGTTGTTTGCTAATCCACGCAATGCCGCGGCAGGCACATTAAAACTGCTTGATCCGCGCCAAGCAGCGAAACGCCGTCTTGATATTATTGTTTATGGTATAGATACTGATTTGGGTGTAAAAACTCATTTTGAGGCATTGCGCAAATTAAAGGAGTTCGGGTTCCCTGTAAATGAGCCGTTTAATCTGTGTGAAAATATTGAAGATGTTATGGTTTATTGTGAAGAAGGATTAAATATACGTTCGCAATTACCGTTTGATATTGACGGTATGGTGATTAAAGTGAATGAACTGGAACTTCAAAAAAAACTCGGGTCTACGGCAAAATCACCAAGATGGATTATAGCGTATAAATTTCCGGCAGAACAGGTTATGACAAAGATATATGATATTGTGTTTCAGGTTGGACGAACCGGTATATTAACTCCGGTAGCTGTTTTGGAACCTGTTATTATCTCGGGTTCAACTGTAAGCAGGGCGTCGTTGTACAATAAAGACGAGATAGAGAATAAAGATATAAGAATAGGCGATTATGTTATCGTAGAAAAAGGCGGTGAGATTATTCCGAAGGTTGTATCTGTTGTTACTGAAAAACGTGATGGTTCACAGTTGGTTTTTAATTTTCCGAAAATATGTCCTGTTTGCGGCGGTAACATTATTCAGGAACAGGGTGAAGCGGCACTGCGATGCGACAGCATCTCCTGCAGTGCGCAGTTGATGCGCCGCATAGAGCATTTTGCTTCACGCGAAGCTATGAATATTGATGGGTTAGGCGAGAGTATCGTAAAACAATTGGTTGATAAAAAATTGATTGGCGATGTCGCCGATCTTTACGCGTTATCGGCAGGGCAAATAGCTAATCTTGAGCGGATGGGCGATAAGTCCGCAAGTAATCTAATAAAATCTATTGAAAAATCAAAAAATAATGATTTGCCAAGATTGATTTTTGGTATGGGAATACGCCATGTGGGAATACGAATGGCGGAAATTCTCGCTAAGGCTTATAAATCATTGGACGCGCTTATGGCGGCAACCATAGATGATTTAATGGATAAAAAAGAAAAAGGGATAATTACTGATGTGGGCGATATTGTGGCTAAAAGTATTGTCTCTTTTTTTCTAAGCGGCAAAAATAAAAATGTTATTAAAAAGTTAAGGTCATTCGGTTTGAATTTTAAATTGTTCAGTAAAGATATTGAAGAAAATCCGTTTTTTGATAAAATAGTCGTATTAACGGGATCATTAAGTGTTTATACAAGAGGGCAGGCGTCGCGGCTAATCAAAGAGTTGGGCGGGACAGTAGGTTCATCGGTTACTAAATTCACTCATTATGTAGTCGCGGGTGAAAAGGCGGGGTCAAAACTTGAGAAGGCTAAACAACTTAATATACCAATTTTAAACGAAGATGAGTTTTTACGGATTATAAATGAATGCCTATAAGGAATTATTAAAAAAATTTGTCGAGTATTTATATGTAAAAAAATCGTTATCTAATAATACTATTTGCGCTTATCGCTCTGATGTATCTAAATTGTTAGAATATTTTAGTTCGAATATAGGCAAAGATGTATGTTCGGCGGCACATGATGATATAATTAGTTTTTTTATGGACCAGAAAAAATTGGGGCTAAAACCCAGTTCGGTGTATAGGCTGTTGATATCGCTTAAAATATTTTTTGTTTTTCTGCAGTCCATCAAGATGATTGAATCTAACCCTGTTGCATTAATCGATCCGCCAAGGCTATGGAAAACATTGCCTAAAAACGTAGAGTTATATGAAATTGACCGGCTTATGTCGGTAAAAGGCAGAAAATTCAATGAATTGAGAGACCATGCCGT
Organism: bacterium; assembly: GCA_021161885.1. Classification (GTDB taxonomy): domain Bacteria; phylum Auribacterota; class Auribacteria; order Auribacterales; family Auribacteraceae; genus JAGGZS01. The sequence goes on along the minus strand of JAGGZS010000087.1, from coordinate 4,156 downwards.
TGTTGAACTGCTTTACTCATCTGGATTACGCGCAAGCGAATTAGCGGATTTAAAAATAAATGATTTGAATTTTTCTCAAAATTTGCTCAAATGTAAAGGCAAAGGCAATAAAGAACGGTTAGTGCCGATGGGAAAATACGCAGAGCAAAGCATAACGTCTTATCTTAATGAAAGAAGAAAAAAACACCATTCGTTTTCAGCTAACGATTATCTTTTTGTTACTTCAACCGGCAAAAGGTTAAGCAGGGTTTCTGTTTGGAACATAGTCAAGAAAATAGCTAAAAAGGTTGGTTTAAACGATAAAATTTATCCCCATGTATTCAGGCATAGTTTTGCTACACACTTGCTGGAACGGGGAGCTGATTTAAGGGTTGTCCAGCAATTATTGGGGCATTCGGATATATCTACAACACAGATATATACATATGTTGATAAAAAAAGGTTGAAATCGGCACATCAGAGTTTTCATCCACGCGGAACTTGAAAAGGAGTTATTTTATAATGAAATATAAACCGTTGATTTTATTTTTTATTTTTTTCATCGGATGTTCTAAAGCTGACCATGACCAATCTTTTAACGACAATGATTCGGTTCATATGGAAAAACAGATTAAGCAGGAAAAATTTATTTTGGCTGATAATAAAACGCGTGATGAAAAGACAGAAATTTTAACGCGCGATAATGATACTGTTAAAGAAACTAAAGCATTGAGTAAGTATTTTGCTGAAAACGGGCAAATTTTGTCTGCCGAAGAACAGCTTAGGCAGTATTATGCTGAAAAAGGAATGGAGTATCCCGATAACAATAAAACCGAAAAGTATACGGTTGACGACCCTGTTTTTTACAGCAGTCCATCATCTAAACCTGAAATTCAGGCGCAAAATAATCACGCAGACGAGGGTTCTTTAGAGGAAAATCAGCCGAAACCCCAAAGAAAATCAACCCGTAAAGTGCCTTCACAAAAGATAATAGATAAATTAAACTCATCTATTGAAGAAGAACAGGACGCAGAACCTCAACCGGAATATTCCGACTCAGAACCGCCGGAACTGATATTAATCCGGTTTGAACCCGATGAATTAGTCCCCGGACAGGAAGCTACTGTAGTTGTGCAGGCAGTAGATAATTTGTCTGGTGTGAAATCTATTTTTGGTGTGTTGAAAAGCCCTTCGCAATCGGCTATGATATCGTTCAGCTGTGCCTTATTGAATCCGGACGGTACATTTAAAGGGGTGGTCAAAATACCTGACCACGCAGAAGCTGGACAATGGTTTCTGCATAGCGTACGGGTAACCGATAAGGTTTTTAATACCCGAAATTATTCGAAAAATTATCCTATACTGCATAATAGTTTTATTACTGTGGTTGAATCGGATTCCGATATAACCGCTCCGAAACTGGTATCTATTTTTATTGATCCGCCCCAAGCGCAGGGAAATGAAAAAGTAAATGTCATGGTTGACGCTACGGATGATAAATCAGGGGTTTATCGGGTTTACGGATTGTTGTCAAGCCCTTCAAATAACGCTAAATTGTCATTCGCCTGCCGTTATTCCAAGGAACTGAATGTTTTTGAGGGAATCGTTAATATCCCCTCTGATGCGGAATCTGGATTTTGGCAGGTTGAGTATCTTAGGCTTGAAGATACCGCTAAAAACGCAAAAACCTATTATAGACGCAGTAATCCTGATATTTTTGAAGGCGCTAAAGTAGATGTGTTGACAGAGGGATCGGATTCCAAACCGCCTGTCCTTGAGGATATTTATATTACCCCTTTAACAGTTGTATATGGGCAATCCCTTAAAATTCATGTTAAGGCGTCAGACGATGTATCAGGAGTGGCAAGCGTAAGCGGTAGAATACAAAGTCCTTCAGCTCAAGGGTATATGCCTTTTTTCTGCAAATATGACTCTGAAGCGGATGACTATATAGCTGAAATAATTATTCAGCAGAATACTGAAGTCGGGTTATGGCAAATAGATAGCCTTGTTATTTCAGACAACGCAAGAAATCAGGTCAGGTTTTCTAAAATTAAAGACCCTATACTTCAGCAATCCAATTTTGAGGTGCTGGGTGAATAAAAAGAAGGTTCTTTTTCTTACATATAATTTTCCGCCGCTTGGCGGGGGCGGTGTTTTTAGGTCGCTTAAATTTGTTAAATATTTGCCTGAATTTAATTGGGAACCAGTAGTAGTTACCACTAAAGAAAATATTGTAGGCGTTAAAGATATTACTTTGCTGAATGAAATTCCTAAAAATGTAAGTGTGAATCGAGCGTCAGCTTTTACACCTTATTTCTTGTTTAGGATTTTAAAAAAAATAGGGTTAACGCCTGTACGGCATTATCTTGATCTTCATTTTTGTATCCCCGATAAATTAATCGGTTGGGTTCCTTTTGCTTTGAAAAAAGCGGAAAAGATTCTTAAGAATGAGAAAATTGATTTGATTTATACAACTTCTCCGCCGCATTCATCACATTTAATCGGGTTGTCTCTGAAGAAAAAATATCCGCAAATACCTTGGGTTGCTGATTTTAGGGACGCATGGCGTGAAAATCCGTTTCGAGAAGTTAAGCCTAACCAAATAGGCGATAAGATTGAAAAGAAACTGGAAAGAAAAGTTTTTAATCAGGCGGATACATTAATTTTTAACACCAAATCGAGTTTAGCTTTGCATCGACAAAAATACGGCAATATCATATCCAACAAAAGTTGTGTTATCCCAAATGGTTTTGATATGGAAGATTACAAAGGGTTGTCAAGTTACAGCAAGGATAATACATTTAATATTTTACATACCGGCAGTATTTACGGAATTAGATCGCTAAAGCCGTTGATACAAGCCCTTGAGCTTTTTGCCGTACGCCATAAGAAAAATGAATATAAAATAAAATTTATTTTTATCGGTTATTCTATCAATAAGAATGAAAAAAAATATGCGGCTTCCTCACGGGTTGGACATCTATTTGAATTTCGGAATTTTCTCTCACATTCGGCTTGTTTAACGGAAATGAAAAATGCCGACCTGCTGCTTATCATAACCGGAAAAGAAGAGGTTAACGTTATGATACCGTGTAAGTTTTATGAATATCTCGGAGCAAACGCGCCTATCCTTGCTTTATCTGAAAAGGGGGAGTTGACAAAAATATTACAGGAATGCAACGCGGGGGATTGGGCGACATTAAATAATCCCGAGAAAATTTGTAAACTGATATATAAATTTTTAACAAACCGCAAAAATAAATTTTCTTTTCATCCGAATAAAGAAATGATTATGCAGTATGAACGAAAAAACTTAACGTGCCATTTGGCTAATGTTTTTAACAAATTGATTAAATCATGAAAAACAAACTTATTTCTGTTGTCATCCCTGCTTATAATGCTGAAAAAACAATTGAAAAATGTTTGGATTCTGTTATCCGCCAAAATTATCCGAATAAAGAAATTATTGTAGTTGACGATTTCTCAACCGACTTGACTTGCCGGATTGTCCAGTCTTATGCCGACATTAAACTTGTTGCCTTAAAACATCATATCGGATTACCGGGCAATGTGCGCAATGTAGGTATATATACGGCGGCAGGCAAATATATTTCTTTTATAGATTCCGATGATTTCTGGGATGAAAACGTTCTTTGCGAATTAATACAGTCCGCAAATATAACCAAAGAAAAATGTTTGTTTTACGGTACACTTGATTTTGTCGGCAATGGTTCGGCAGCAAAAAATTATCATGAAACGCATAAACCTTTTACAGGAAATGTTTTTTATAAATTAATAACGAAAAATTTTATACCGATGCACCCTGTTTTAATAGAAAAAAAAATATTAGATAAAATTGGCGGATTTGATGAAAAATTACAACTGAAGATAGCAGAAGATTACGATCTCTGGCTTAGAATAGCATATCAGTATCCTGTTAAATTTGTACCGCCTGCGAGAGGATATTATAACCTTCATCCCGCAAGCAGTATGGCACAATTAGATCGGATTGAAAAAAATTTGTCTGTTTTAAAGGTATTAATGAAAATTAAAATTTTATATAATATTAGGCATAGGAATATGTTCAGGCGGTTAGCTGTAGTAAATTATACGATTTTTTCATTGTCGAGTGATAAAGGAAAAATTTGTTTATCTAGTTTAATCAAAGTAGGAT
>JAGGZS010000284.1 GCA_021161885.1 bacterium | reverse complement strand
GTTTATACATAAAATATATAAAAGGCGGTTTGTTGTCCCAGAAATCAAGGTAAGGAATTTTGCCGACCAGCATCATTTTACTGCCGAGCAGATAAACGGCATTATCTTGATGCAGAATATGGTACGGCAGATAAGGTATGTAGAACAATATCCAGATAAAACACGATAAAATTAAAGGAAAAAATTTTTTTATTTTCATTATGCCTAATTATAATCTGCCTTGAAATTTTATTAATTAAATTTGTTTAAAATTAGATAGGTTTATTGTTTTTGAGTCAAGAAAAATTTTTTTTCGATAGAAGTACAAAGTTTTTTGTATTGTGTGATTTAAAAAAATAATATAAAATTTATTTTTTGTTGAATAAAATCAATGAACCGAATATGGATTTTTTCAGGATGTTTTTTAAACAAAGCAAAAAAATTTTTAATCCGAAAAGCGGCTCGCCGTTTAAATTAAGCAGATCCAAAATAGAGCTTTATATACAGTGTCCCAGATGTTTTTACTTTGACAGGCGATTCGGCATAGGGCGTCCGCCGTCATTCCCGTTTAACCTTAATTACGCTGTAGATGAATTGCTGAAAAAAGAGTTCGACAGTTACCGCAGAACCCAGACTCCCCATCCGTTAATGGAGCGCTTCGGTATTGAAGCGGTTCCTTTTCAGCATCCTGATTTGGATAAATGGCGGGAAAATTTTATTGGTATCCAGTATTTGCATGAACCGGAAAATTTTATCATAACAGGAGCCGTTGACGATTTATGGGTATCCGCAGATAACAAAATTTCTGTTGTCGATTATAAAGCGACGAGCAAAAAAAAAGAAGTCTCCATTGACGCTGACTGGCAATACGCTTATAAACGGCAGATTGAAATATACCAGTGGCTGCTGCGTAAAAAAGGGTTTGACGTGTCCGACACAGGCTATTTTGTCTATTGCAACGCATTGACCGACCGCATCAGTTTTGACGCGAAACTTGAGTTTTCTATAAAAATTATTCCTTATTCCGGCTCTGACTGCTGGGTTGACAATGTTTTGTCGGATATGAAACAGTGCCTTACCAGCGATAAAATTCCAAAAATGGGACAGGAATGCGATTACTGCTCTTACATCCATTCAATTAATGAATGCGATACAATGCCTGAATTATTCTAAAAAAAATTTTTTTTGCCCTCATTCTTATTAATCCGCTGTGATTTTATTGTCGGTATTTAATTCATAAAGCAAAATAGGGCTGTTAAGATTTTTTAATGATTTCCATCCGATTTTTTTCGGATTATACTGAGGGTGAATAAGTTTAGCCGTGTCATCGCTTATGAGAATTTTTCCTTTTGTGGCGTAAGATGTTATACGCGAACTTATTGTTGTGGTTATGCCTGAAGCGGTGAAAGTCCATCGGTCGCCGCTTGACCCTGAAAATTTAACCGATCCCACAAGAGCTTCTCCCGAATGTATTCCGATATTGATATTAAAGGGAATACGCGGTTTTTTCAGGTTTTTTTCGATAAAGAAAACTTTTTCTTGTATGGCTATGGCAGTATCGATAGCCCTTTTGGCGTTTATTTTGGGAGATTTATCGAGATAAATAATCATAAGCCCGTCGCCGGCGGTTTCGTTGATGTCGCCTTGGTTGCTGTATATATCGTCAAGAAAACTTGAAAAATATGTTTCTATCAGAAAATTTACTTTGTCAGGGTCGAGTTTAAGATTGATGTTCGTATACCCTTCGATATCTAAAAACAGCACGGTTACATGCTGTTTATGTTTGGCAAACTGCGGGTTGTCGGGTTGGTCTTCTATTAATTTCATTACTGAATTAGGCACGAATTTTGACAGGTGATGCTGTATTTTTTCAAGTAGGTGAATTTTTTCTATCAGTTCGCCCATTGATTTTCTGCTTTGCTGAATTTCTTTGAACATAAGAGCGTTCTCTATAATCTTTTCTGAATAAAAACACAAAGATTCGAGCTTTGCCCGATCACTGTCGGAAAAATTTTTGTTATTTTTTCTGCATAAAAATATTGAACCTAAAAACCTATCGTTACTTACAAACGGATAACATATCAAGGCTGACGGAAACCCTTTTTTTTCGCCGGAAAATATTTTATCAATATTGTTAATGAATATAGACCCGCCTTTCATTGAGCCTAATGATAAAACAGAACTTAAATCTTCAATGATTTCAGGCGGTATCCCGTAAAGGTTTTCCACGGAGAAACCGTCTTTTTTGTCGTTGAACAATGCAAACCATCCGCAGTCCGCCTCAAGGTGAGATAATGTTAATTTCAACAGTTGTTCTATTACTTCTTCCCAAGATGAGACCTGAGCATAAAGGTTGCTTAACTGAATAAACAGATTTTCATGGCTATTTGTTTTTGAACTATTTTTTTTACCCATTGCTCTACTAATCCGAGATAAATTTTTCCTTAACAAATATCTTATTAAATATTATCGAGTTTTTTTCGCTTTTTAATTAGATATTTTATTATCTTGGTTTTTTATGATTATTTTTTGTATAGATGTTGGGGAAATCAGCTTGTTTAAAGTCAAAAATAAATTTATATTAAGACGGTTGAAAATATGTATGTAAAGCCCTAACTAATTTGTCCCTGATAATTTAAATCGTTTTTTGTTATTTTTTACC